>JAURGL010000045.1 GCA_030833825.1 Vulcanococcus sp. SFB_649D_100_25
TTTGATCTGGGCGTCGGTTAAGGTCAATTCCCATTACACCAACACCCCAACACTTTACACCAACACAAACACCAACACTTTTCCAGCACTGCGGGGCATTTCTTTAGACCAACCTGGACCTGCAGGACTGAAAAACCCAGTCAGAGACTGGGTTGCTGGAATCTCACAGTCGTCTCAGGACGCTATTAAAGCGGAGAGGGTGGGATTCGAACCCACGGAAGGTTGCCCTTCAAACGATTTCGAGTCGTTCGCTTTCGACCACTCAGCCACCTCTCCAGGCGACTTGCAAAGTGTACGGATTGGCTGGCCAGCTCAGCTTTGGTGCCAACCGCTGCCTGAACCGTCTTGGGGCCACCAATCCCCCGGTGCAGAGGCCGCTTCCAGCTGTTTTCGCTCCCGCTGGTTGGGCCGGAAGCCCAACCAGACCCCCCGCACTGGATCCCTGCGCTGCCGCCTCCAGGCCCACCAGGCCTGACGATCCGGCAAGAGCAACCAACGGGCTTGTCCCACCTGCAAGGACAGACCGCGGCTATCGGAGGCCAGGGTTTCCACCGCCAGGCCTGGACTCTGCAGGCGGCGCCCCAGGGTTAAGTCGCTCTGATCCACCACGCTGCTGGAGAGGGCATGCCAGCACTGGGGTTGCGGAGCAGGCACCGGATCCAACAACAGGATCCAGTCGTAGCGATGAATCCCCAGTCCGGTGGCCAACTGGCGGGCCTTGCCGCAGCTGATGGGATCAGCCCGCAGGCTCACCAGTCCGCCCCGGCCTTGATGACGGCTGAGGAGCCACTGGCGCTCCCCCTGGTGCACCAGCACCAGTTGATCCCGCTGGACCTCCAGCCATCGCATCCCGAAGCCGGCCAGCAGCAGGGCCGCTGCCAGCGCTCTTGAGCGCCCCCAGAGGACCACGCCCCCCAGCAGCAGCCCCAGCAACCATGGGCTGAGCAGCCCCACCGGGAGCTGCGCCAAGGGCAGAGCGGCCAAGCCCTTCACCAACCCCATCAACAGCTGAGCCAGCAGCACCAGCGCGAAGGCCGCCAACGGGAGCAGGGGCGGGCAAAGCACCGCCAGCAGTGCCATCACCATCGCCCCCAGGGTCAACGGGGTCAGCAGAGGGGCCGCCAGGGCATTAGCGATCACCCCATAGCTGGGGACAACCCCGAAATGCAGCAACTGCAGCGGGAGGGTGGCCAGCGATGCCGCCAGAGGAACCGACAACACAGCCGCCAGCCGGCGGGGCATCCACCTCAGGAGGCGCCGTTCGATCGGCCCGGCCCACACAATCAACCCGGCTGTGGCTGCCGCACTGAGCTGAAAACCAATCGCGTGGGCCCAGGCGGGATGCAGGAGAAGCATCAGCACCAGGGTTGTGAGCAGGACCCGCAGCGGAGCGCTGCTCCTGCCGGATTCACGGATCAACAACACCGCCGCCCCCATCAGCACCGCCCGCACCACGGAGGCCTGCGCACCAGCCAGGGCCATGAACAGCGCCATCGAGGCCCCCCCTGCTGCGAGGCGCAGGCCAGCCGACCAACCTCTGGCAAGCGTCAAGGTGGTGCCGAGCAGAACGGAGAGGTGGAACCCGGAGGCGGCGAGGGCATGGGACAGCCCGGCGGCACGGAAGGCCTCCCTCAGGGCGGGATCGAGCTCCACCTGAGCCCCGCCCAACACCAGGGCCGCCAGCAAACCACCGGGCCCCTGCCCAGCGGCTCCCTGCAGCTGGGCGGCGATCCGCCTGCGCAGATCGGCCAGGGGCGTCCAGTCCTGCCGCAACAGATCCAGCTGCGCGGCCCGGAACTGACTCCAGCTGCCCTGGGCAGCAAGCCGTTCGGCCGGGCCCGGCAGCAGGAGATGCGCGGAGGGAATCGGCTGTCGCAAGCGTCCCTGGGCTCGAATCCAGGCCCCTTCTCGGATGGGCGCCTGGCAGGGCTCGAGCGTCACCTCCGTCAGACCGCGGGCCAATGCCAAATCCAGGCTGTGCACCTCCACCAGGCCCTGGCAGCGGCCATCTCGCACGGCGCTATCGCGCATCCAGCGGCCCACCAGGGCCTGGCTCTGCGGAGCAGAGGAGACGGCCCCAACCGGATCAAGGGGACCGGGGGCAGGCCGAGAACCGAGGGCGCCCCGCAGCGCGCACAACATCACCAACAGCAACACCACGGCCAGCCGACGCAGCGGCCAGCGCTGTTGCAGCCGCAGCCAGCCAGCCGCGCTGAGCAGGAGAGACCCCAGCAGCAGCCAATGGATAAGCGTCTGAGCCAGGGCTCCACCGAGGAGCCCGAGCAACAACAACAGGGCAACAGCCATTGAAGGGAACGCTCTACGCCGAGCATTCCCCTCCATCCAGGAGCTGGGTCAGAGAGAAGCTTCAGCGCTGCTGAAAGCGCCGGGTGAAGGTCTCTGAGCCCAAGGTTGTGCCTGAGTCACAGGCTTTGCGTGTCAGCGAATAGGTGTTCACCAGTTCGCTCCCTTCGAGCACGAAGCGACTGGAGCTCTGCTCCACCACGCAGCTGTGGGGCTGTTCGTTCCGCTTGGTGGTTTCAAGCACGCCATCAAGGACTCCCACCACGCTGCAGAAGTCGAGGTCACCGCCCCGGGGGTTGAAGGAGAAGGCCACCACGTCACCGTTGCCGCCAAGACCAACGGTTTCACTCCGAACGCCAGCCCAGGGAGGCATCGGCGCAAGAGGCGGGCGCGTGATTGTCTCTTGGCTGTAGTGATACAGCCGCTTGAAGCGCTGGGCCGCTTCGTAGCGAACCTCACAGGCTGCTAGTTGCTGCAGGCTCTCCTGCCAAATAGGGGGTATCTGTGCAGGTAGCGCATCCATGGGATCAGGCTGCGGCGGCCGCCTCTTGCTGCAGCAGCGGGAACCCGAGCGCTTCACGCTCCTCCAGCCAGGCCTCAGCCACCTGACGGGCCAGGTTGCGGATCCGGCCGATGGTGGCGGTGCGCTCCGTCACCGAGATCACCCCGCGGGCCTCCAGCAGGTTGAAGGTGTGGCTGCACTTGAGGACGAAATCAAGGGCCGGGGCAGGCAGCTTCTTCGCCACCAAATCGGCGGCCTCCGCCTCGTAGATGGCGAAGAGCTGCTTCAGCCGCTCCGGGTTAGACGCCTCGAAGTTGTAGGTGCACTGCCCCTTCTCAAAAGGCAGCCAGATATCCCCGTAGGAACGGTTGCCATCCCAGGAAAGCTCCCAGATGCTCTCGACGTCCTGGAGGTACATGGCCAGCCGTTCGAGCCCGTAGGTGATCTCAATCGAGACCGGCCGGCAGTCGATGCCGCCGCACTGCTGGAAGTAGGTGAACTGGGTCACCTCCATCCCATCGAGCCAAACCTCCCAACCGACGCCCCAGGCCCCAAGGGTGGGGGATTCCCAGTTGTCTTCCACGAAACGGATGTCGTGGTCCTTGGCGCGAATCCCCAAGGCTTCGAGCGAGGCCAGGTAGGTCTCCTGGATCGCATCAGGGCTGGGCTTGATCAGGACCTGGTACTGGAAATAGTGCTGGGCCCGGTTGGGGTTGTCCCCGTAGCGCCCGTCGGTGGGACGGCGGCAGGGTTCGGGGTAGGCCACGGCCCAGGGCTCCGGACCAATCGCCCGCAGGACCGTATGGGGGCTCATCGTCCCGGCCCCCTTCTCGGTGTCGTAGGGCTGAAGGATCAGGCAGCCCCGCTCGGCCCAGAAGCGGTTGAGGGTCTGGATGATGTCCTGGAAATGCACGAGACCGGGGGCTAGTGGGGCCTGTTGGTCAGCCGATTGTCGCTAACGGCCTCCCTAGGGTTGCGGCAACCGACGCCGAAGCGATGGGCCCTGGGGTGGTGAGTCAGAAGGACAAAAGCGAGTGGGCCAACTTTGTGGTTCAGGAAGTGGTCAGCTTTCTGAGCTCCCGCAAAGACGACATCTATGCCAACTACGCGGCCCGCAGTGAAGGGAAGCTGCCGAAGGAGCTGATGGAGCAGGAGGGCCTGATGGACTTTGAAATTGCCCTCAGTTATCTCAACGAACGGAGCAGTGGCCTCGGTCGAGGCTTCCTGGGCATGAACCTGATCCGCTGAGGCCTGCCATGGACGGAAAACTTCTGGTCGGGGCCCTCCTCCTGACCTTCCTCGCTCTGTACCTGGGGGTGATCTGGGTCACCCAGGGCATCACCCCGCCTTAGGCCACCAGTTGCAGCATCCCCATCTGACCTCCTGCCAGGGGTTGATGAGATGCCTCGGCGAAACCAGCCGCCAGGGCCAACTGTTCCTGCTGCGCTCCGGTCGGGAAGCGGGCAAGGCTGTCCTCCAGGTAGGCGTACTGGGCTTCCAGGCCAGCCTTGCGCGCCAGGGGCACCACCAACTGACGGAGATACAGGCGTTGGAACCGGGCCGTCAAACCCTGGGGATCCTCAGGTCGGTTGAAATCGAGCACCACCGCTCGCCCACCCGCGCGCAACAGCCGGCGCAGCTCCTGCAGCCCAAGCGCTGGATCCCGGAGGTTCCGCAATCCGTAGGCCATCACCGCCCCATCGGCCCAGCCATCGCCCAGCTGGGTAGCGAGGGCATCACCTCGCTGGAATTCCAGCGGCAACCATGGAGCGCGGGCGGCACGGGAGCGTGCCCGGGCTAGGGGGGCCTCAGCGGCATCCAGCCCCAAGACCAATCCCCCCGGGCGCACCTTCTCGGCCATCACCAGGGCTAGATCCCCGGTGCCGCAGCAGAGATCCAGAAGCCTTTGACCGGGCCTCGGTGCCAACCAGGCGATCGCCTGCCGCTTCCAGATCCGATGCAACCCCAGGCTCAGCAGATCGTTGAGCCGGTCGTAGGCCGGTGCAATCCGCTCAAACAGATCGGTGACCGACTGAGGGTCACCCGGCGGGATGGCTTGGGAAGGATCAGCGCTCGGGGACATCCCAGGGCAAGGAGATGGCATCGAGACTGACACCTCCTCCAATCAGCTCGGTCTCAGAGCCGCCGGAGTCATTGAGGTACCCCTGCGCCTGAAGACGATCCGCACTCGTCAGGGTCATCACCATCACGGTGGCAAGACCGATCGCCGCCGAGCAGACCATGCAGCCGGCCAGCATCAATGAGAACTCCTTCCGGTCGCTGGCGGCCTGCATGAGCTGAAGGGCCCAAGCCACCATCACCATGACCACCAGAACGATGGCCCCCACCAAGAGGGGGGAATGGGACTGGTCAAAGGCCAGCACGCCGCACGGAATCAGTGGTTATTTGGACTGTAACGGCACGTAAAGCGGCAGCGCGAGTCAGGCCAACACAGGGATCTGCCCCTCCAGGGGACGAAGGTTGAGCCCGCGGCCAAGCAGATCAGTTTTGATCTCCTCCACCGTGAGGACCCCGTCGTGGAGCAGGGAGGCCAACAGGGCCGCCGAGGCATGCCCGCCCTCAGGACCAGCATCGAGGGCCTGGGCGAGGTGATCGATGCAACCGGCCCCCCCACTGGCGATCACCGGGACCTCCACCGCATCCGCCACCGCCCGGGTGAGGTTCAGTTCGTAGCCGGCCTGGGTGCCGTCACCATCCATGGAGGTCAGCAGGATCTCCCCAGCCCCGAGCGCCACCACCCGACGAGCCCAGGTCACCGCATCGAGGCCCGTGTTCTCCCGCCCTCCTTTGACATAGACATCCCAGCCCGGATCGGGGCCCTCGCGGCGACGGGCATCAATTGCCACAACGATGCACTGACAGCCGAAGCGCTCGGCGCCTCTGGCCACCAGATCGGGATCACGCACCGCCGAGGAATTGAGGCTCACCTTGTCGGCTCCAGCCCGCAGCAGCTCGGTGATGCCCTCCACTGAACTGATCCCGCCACCCACCGTGAAGGGGATGGTCACGGCTTCGGCGGTGCGGCGCACCAGATCCACCAGCGTGGCCCGGCCCTGGTGGCTGGCGGCGATATCGAGAAACACCAGTTCATCGGCCCCGGAGGCGCTGTAGCGGCAGGCCAGCTCCACCGGATCGCCGGCATCGCGCAAGCCGACGAAATTCACGCCTTTGACGACCCGACCATCGGCCACGTCCAGGCAGGGAATGATCCGTTTGGCGACCATGGAATGGCGGGCTTGCAGCGGGTTAGCCTGACGCCACTTTTCGTCGCGCCGGACATGTCCCAGGCTGCCATCACCATCGGCTCGAAGGTGCGGGTCACCCGGGTTCGCGACCGCATCCCCGCCGATCTCGTGTCCGCCCTGCAGAGCGATGCCACCGGGACCGTGAAGGACTTCAAGGTCACCGACGGCAAAGGCATCGGCGTGGTGGTTGAGCTGAGCAACGGCACCACCACCTGGTTCTTCGACGACGAAATCACCGCTGCCTGAGCACCGCTACGTGAGCGACTCCCCCAACCCCACCGCCTCCACTGGTGGTGGAGCCCGGCAGCTGCTGGGCATGAAAGGTGCCAGTGGCACCTCCAACATCTGGAAAATCCGGCTTCAGCTGATGAAGCCTGTGACCTGGATCCCGCTGATCTGGGGGGTCCTCTGCGGAGCCGCAGCCTCGGGCAATTTCCACTGGAGCCCCAGTGAAGTCGGGGCCTCGATCGCGTGCATGTTGATGAGTGGGCCGCTCCTGGCGGGATACACCCAGACGATCAACGACTACTACGACCGCGAGATCGACGCGATCAACGAGCCCTACCGGCCGATCCCCTCGGGTGCCATCCCCCTGTGGCAGGTAAAGGCCCAGATCTGGGTTCTGCTGTTGGCTGGCCTCGGTGTGGCCTTCGGCCTTGACCTCTGGGCAGGTCACACCACCCCGGTGCTGTTCCTCCTGGCCCTGGGGGGCTCCTTTGTGAGCTTCATCTATTCAGCCCCGCCGCTCAAGCTCAAACAGAACGGCTGGCTGGGGAACTACGCCCTGGGGGCGAGCTACATCGCCCTGCCCTGGTGGGCCGGGCAGGCCCTGTTCGGGCACCTCACCTGGACCACCGCGATCCTCACCCTGGCCTACTCCCTGGCTGGTCTGGGCATCGCCGTGGTGAATGACTTCAAGAGCGTTGAAGGGGACCGGGCCCTCGGTCTGCAGTCCCTGCCAGTGGCCTTCGGGATCGAGAAGGCCAGCTGGATCAGTGCAGGAATGATCGATGTGTTTCAGCTGGCGATGGTTGCCGTGCTGATCGCCATCGGCCAACATTTCGCCGCTGTTCTCCTGGTCCTGTTGATCATTCCCCAGATCACCTTCCAGGACATCTGGCTGCTGCGGGACCCGGTGGCCTTCGACGTGAAATACCAGGCCAGCGCCCAGCCCTTCCTGGTGCTCGGGATGCTCGTGACAGCCCTGGCCATCGGCCACAGCGAGCTGGTGGCGATGTGAAACAGCGGCGGCGGCGCCAACTGATCTCCGCCGGCCTGATCGGCGCTGGTGCGGGCATCACCGTGGCCCTGAGCCAGGCGCTGGTCACCCAGGCGGTGGATGCCCTGCTGCCGAACGTCAGGCGCCTGAACAGCTACAACCGCCCCGGCACCATCACCGTCCTGGCGGCCGATGGGCAGGTGATCCAGAAGCTGGGCCCTGCCACCCGCGAAAAACTGATCAGCGGGCAAATGCCCCTCCTGGTGGAGCGGGCCTTCATCGCCGCGGAGGATCGCCGCTTCTACGAGCACGACGGGATCGATCCGATCGGCATCGGCCGGGCGATGGTGCGCAACATCAGCCAAGGCTCGGTCGAGGAAGGGGCCAGCACGATCACCCAGCAGCTGGCCCGCACGGTGTTCCTGAGCCAGGACCGCACGGTGGTCCGCAAGCTCAAGGAGGCCCTGCTGGCCGGGAAGCTCGAGCGGCAGCTGAGCAAGCAGCAGATCCTTGAGCAATACCTCAACAACGTCTACCTGGGCTCCAGTGCCTACGGCGTCTCCGATGCCGCCTGGATCTACTTCTCCAAAACCCCGGAGGAACTGACCCTGCCGGAAGCCGCCCTGATTGCGGGCCTGCCCCCGGCCCCCTCGATCTATTCCCCCCTGGTCAACCCCGATCTGGCCCTGCAGCGCCGCAAGACCGTGCTGCGGCGGATGCGGGAAGCGGGCTTCATCGACAGCCTCCAGGAAGAGCAGGCCAACGGGGCGCCCTTGCTGCTCAAGCCGGCCGAACCGAAGTATTGGACCAGCCGTGCCCCCTACTTCACCAGCTGGGTGGCCCAGGAGCTGCCCAATGTCCTGAGCCCAGAAGAACTGGAGGTGGGTGGACTGACGATCCGCTCCAGCCTGCATCTGGAATGGCAGGAGCTAGCCCAGGCCACGATCAACAAACACACCCCCGGCGAACTGGAGGGGGCGGTGGTGACGATGGAGCCCGGCACCGGCCTGGTGCGGGCAATGGTGGGGGGAAAGGATTTCGACAAGAGTCAGTTCAACCGGGCCGCGCAGGCATTGCGCTCTCCCGGTTCCACCTTCAAGTTGTTCGTCTACCTGACGGCCCTCAAGGAGGGCATGAAGCCAGACGACAAGGTGAACGACCGCTGGCAGTGCTTCGGCGGCGGCTACTGCCCCCGCAACTTCGGCAACAAGTACCGCGGTGTCGTCCCGATGTGGGTGGCCCTGCAGAACTCCCTCAACACCGTGGCGGTGAGCCTGCTCAAGCAGGTGGGCTTCGACAAGGTGATCGCCACCGCCAAGAGCCTGGGGATCACCCGGGAGCTGGGCCGCTTCTATCCCCTGGCGGTGGGTGCCACCGAGGAAACGGTGCTCGACATGACCACGGCCTATGCGGCGATCTTCAACCGAGGCATCTACGTCAAACCCACCCCCTTTGAGGAAATCCTGGGCCCCAACGGAGAACTGCTCTGGAGCCGCCGCGTCGATGGCGACCGCGGCAAGCGGGTCGTCTCCAGTGACATCGCCGACGCGATGCTCTGGATGCTGCAGCAGGTGGTGAGTGGGGGCACCGGCTACGGGGCCGTGCCGCCAGGCCGTCCAGCGGCGGGGAAAACCGGCACCTCAGAGGGCGGGCGCGATCTGTGGTTCATCGGGGGCGTCCCCCAACTCGTGACCGGCCTGTGGCTGGGCTACGACAACAGCCGCGAAACCAAGAGCACCAGCGTCCGCGCCGTGATCGCCTGGGCCGACTACATGGGGCCGATCCTCAAGCAACTGCCGGTGCGTCAGTTCCCGCCGAAGCCGACCCTGCAGGGGAAATTCGATCCCCTCAAGGCGTTCAAGCCCAAGCCCAAACCCGTCGAGACCGCCCCTCCCCCCGAGCAAACCGCTCCCCCAGCCGAAACAACGGGTGCACCCGCCGAACCCGTGATTCCGGAGGGAACCCCAACGGAGCCCACGCGTCAGGCGCCCGCCGGAACCGCTGCGCCAGTGACCCCAGCTCCCGCCGGATCGCCCACGGCCCCACCGCTGCCGCCCCCACCGGTGGCTGCTCCGCCACCACCGCCCCCAGCCCCCTAACGGAGCTTCAGGCGCGCGGCATAAAAGCCATCCCCAGCTCCTTGAAGCTGGCCGGGCCAGAGCTGCCAGCTCTGCTCCAGATCCAGCTCCGGGTGGTCTGAGAGGAATGTCTCCACCAAGGTGCCGTTCTCCTGGGGGTGCACGGTGCAGGTGGCATAGACCAGGCGCCCACCCGGCTTGAGGGCGGGCAGCAGAGCCTCCAGGAGCTCTCGTTGAAGCGTCACCAGGCCAGCGATGGCACCTGGATCAATGCGCCAGCGGGCATCGGCGTGGCGAGAGAGGGTCCCCAGACCTGAGCAGGGGGCGTCGATCAGGACCGCATCAAAACTGCCCCGCAGCTCCGGATTGCGCTCCAACAGCGACACCGCATCGCCATGCCGGGTCTCAATGCAACCGAGTCCGAGCCGTTCACTGTTGCGGGCGACGCGGCGCAGTCGGGCTTCTCCACGATCGAGGGCAAACACCAGGCCCTGGTCCTGCATCAACTCCGCCAGGTGGGTGCTTTTGCCACCGGGGGCTGCACAGGCATCCAGGATCCGCTCACCGGGTTGGGGATCGAGCAACGGCGCAATCCTCTGCGCCGATCGATCCTGAACACACCAGTGCCCCTCGCCATAGCCGGGCAGTTGTCTCAGGTCCCCGGAGCGCCCCACCACGGTGAGACCGTCGGGTAGCCCTTCGATCGGCTGCAGGTTCACCCCCACCTGCTGGAAAGCCTCCTGAAGCTCCGGGGCTGAGGAGCGCAAGCGATTCACCCGCAGATCCAGCGCAGGGGGGGTGTTGCAGACGCGCCCAAACGCCTCTGCCTCCTCAGGGGTCTGCCACTGCAGCAGAGCCTGGGCCAACCAATCCGGCAACGACTGCCGGATCGCCAGGGCCTGGGCGGGGTCAGCGGGGAGAGGCAGGGCCTCTCCAGCCTCCAGCCGCCGCACGCAGGCCCGCAGCATCCCATTGACCACAGGCGCCAGGCGGGCCAAGCCACCGCGTTTGGCCAGCTCCACGGTGGTACTCACAGCCGCCGATGCGGGGACGCGCTCGCTGTGGAGCAACTGGTAGAGCCCCAGATGCAACAACCAGCGCAACTTGGGGGGCTGGCGTTCGGCTGTCACCTTCCCGAGCAGATCCAGCCAGGCATCCAGCAGACGCCGCTGCCGGATCGCCCCATAGGCCAGCTCGGTGGCCAAGCCCCGATCCACCGCGGACAGCTCCGTGCGCCCCAGCTCCCGCTCCAGGGCCCCATCGGCATAGGCCCCAGCGGCCACCGCCTGCAGCACCTGCCAAGCCAGCTGACGGGCCGCCAAACCTTGGGGGTTGCTGCTCATCCCCCACAACTAGCCCGGCGAATGCCAGCGATAACGGGCCAGGGGCAATCGCCCTTCCGCATCCACCGGGATGCCCTCCGAGAGCAAGAGATCCCGTTGGATCCAGTCGGATCCCTCACGGCTGAGGCTCAAGGAGATGCAGCCCCTGGCATTCACCACCCGATGCCAGGGAATCTCCGAGGGCAGGACCAGGCGCCGCAGGGCCCAACCCACCTGGCGCGCGCAGCCATAGGCCCCGATCAGCTCAGCGATCTGTCCGTAGGTGGCGAGCTGTCCGTGGGGGATCAGGGCCACCGCCTGCCACACCCGCTGGTCAAAGGTTTGCTCCACGGGCAAGAGCCTGTCATCAGACACGATGGATGTTGGCCATCGCCGCTGTATGCCCCTGCTGCCCCGCCGCTTTGAGCGTCTCCAGGCCGTGCTCAGCCGCCGCATGGGGGACCTCACGGTGGTGCTGGAAGCGGTGGACAAGCCCCACAACCTCTCGGCGATCCTGCGCACCTGTGATGCGGTGGGGGTTCTGGAGGCCCATGTGGTGAGCCTGCCGGGGCGCCCCCGGACGTTCAACAAAACCGCCAAGGGCAGCCAGAAGTGGGTCCCCCTGCATCCCCACCCCAGCATCGAAAGCTGCCTGCAGGGCCTCAAAGACCAGGGGTTCCGGATCTACGGCACCCACCTGAGCGTTGATGCGGTCGACTACCGCGATTGCGACTTCACAGGCCCCAGTTGTTTCCTGATGGGCGCAGAGAAGTGGGGCATGAGCGAAGAGGCCCTGCAGTTAGTCGACCAACCGCTGTTCATCCCGATGACCGGGATGGTGCAGAGCCTGAACGTGAGCGTGGCCGCCGCCACCCTGCTGTTTGAGGCCCTCCGGCAACGGGAGCGGGCCGGCAAGGTGCCCAGCGCCGGCGAAGGCATTCCCGGGGGAGAGGCGGCCTACCAAAAGCTCCTGTTTGAGTGGGCCTATCCCCAGGTGGCCGACTGGTGCCGCCGCGAAGGGCGCCCGTACCCAGCCCTCACCGAGGAGGGTGAAATCGCCGAGCAACTGCCCCGCACCTTGAAGCTCCGCTACTGAGACGAGCGCAGATTGCTGCCGCTCCCACTGATCCAGCTCTCGAGACCTTCTCCAAGGAAGGAGAGCCCGAGGACCAGGACGAACATCGCCACCCCCGGGTAGAGG
>JAURGL010000046.1 GCA_030833825.1 Vulcanococcus sp. SFB_649D_100_25
AAGGTTGATCAGGTAATCGATCGTGCTCAGCACGTCCTCAGGGGTGAGGGTGCGGGTGGCGTCGGGGATCGTCAGACGCAGCTTCTTGTTGATCTTGTAGCGACCAACGCGGCCCAGGTCGTAGCGCTTGGGATCGAAGAAGCGGCTGTGCAGCAGGGTCTGACCACCACTCACCGAGGGGGGCTCACCCGGACGCAGCTTCTTGTAGAGCTCCAGCAGCGCCTGGTCTTCCGAAGCGATCCCTTCGTCGTTGGCCGCTTCGATCGACTTCTGGTAGTACTCGGGGTGGCGCAGCTTGTCGAGCACGTCGTTATCCGACAGGCCGATCGCACGCATCAACACGTGGGCGTTGATCTTGCGGGTCTTGTCGACACGAACGTGCAGCAGATCGTTCTTGTCGGTCTCGAACTTCAGCCAAGCGCCGCGGTTGGGGATCAGACTGGCGTTAAAGGTCTTACGGCCGTTCTTGTCCTGCTCGTCTTTGAAATAGACACCGGGGGAACGCACGATCTGATTGACGATCACACGTTCAGCACCATTGATGATGAAGGTGCCGCGCTCGGTCATCAGGGGGAGTTCCCCGATGAAGACTTCCTGCTCCTTGATCTCGCCGGTTTCCTTATTGACCAGACGGCAGGTCACGTACATCTGGGACGCGAAGGTCGCATCACGACGCTTCGCCTCTTCCACATCGTGGCGGGGGCGCTTCAAGCGGTACTCGCTACCGATGAAGTGCAGCTCAAGCTTGCCGGTGTAGTCGGTGATCGGGGAGAAGCTCTCAAGCTCCTCGATCAGGCCCTTCTCCAGAAACCATTTGAAGCTCGCGCGCTGCACCTCCACCAGATCGGGCAGGTAAGTGGCGGTCTTGGCGACCTGGATCGCGCTGCTCATGCGGTGAACCTGCAGGAACGGGTGAGACGGGACGAAGGGCCTGATACGGATCGGCCTGACAAAAGGAAGGAGCTACGACCTGCGCCCACTGGGCACAAGCGCGCAGACGACAGAGCCAGCCGCCCCTTAGTCGGGGAACGACTGGCCGGCTGCCGCCACTATTCAGCTCGCTTCAACTCTGCAGGCAACGACAACTCGCACCGGAAAGACACAGCACCTGGGAGGGCAGACCCGGCACAATGGCGTGACGGGCGCTTTCGGGCTGCAGTGAGCACAGGTAAATCCGTCCTCGCTGCCAGGCCAATGGATCATCATACATTGTGAAGTGCAGGCCCAAATAGGGCGCAGGCATTGCGGGTGCTCTCCTGCGCCACCACCGCCAGGGGCTGTCCGCGCAACTCAGCCACCCGCTCGGCAACCGCCATCACGTAGGAAGGCTCGTTCCGCTTGCCTCGCCGTGGCACCGGGGCCAGAAAAGGGCAGTCGGTTTCCACCAGATAGCGATCGGCAGGGACCTGCTGGGCGCAGGCATGGGTGTCGGTGGCCTTGGGGAAGGTCACATTGCCGCTGAAACTGATGTAGAGCCCCAGGTCGAGAAAGTCCTGCATCTCGGCAGGAGTACCGCTCCAGCAGTGCATCACCCCGCGCGGGCAGGCGCCGCGGGCCGCGCGCTGGCGCAACTCTTCGAGCATCGGCTCAGCCGCATCGCGGCAGTGAATGATCACCGGGAGATCCAGTTCCACGGCGAGATCCAGCTGCGGCCTGAGCATCGCCAGCTGGGGCTCGAGATCTTTGGTTCGAAAGAGATCCAGACCCAGTTCACCGATCGCCACGACGCGGGGATCAGCGTTTGCGGCCTGTCGCAGCACCTGGGGCGTGTCTTCAGCCCAGTGTTCAGGATCGAGAGGGTGAACCCCAACGGAGTACCGCAACTCCGGGAAGCGATCCGCCAGCGCTCGAATCGCTGGGATCTCGGAGGGCTCCACACACGCGTGAAGGAGGCGACCCACGCCGGCATCACGCCAGCGCTGGGCCACCTCCTCCAGGTCCTCGTCGAAATTGCGGAAGACGATGTGACAGTGGCTGTCAATCAACGGAGCCTCAAGGCTCTCGAGAGAGACGGCGACTGTCATGGATGCACAAGCGTCCTCAGGGCCTCAACCCTAGGAGCATCAAGCCTTGGCAGCCGGCTCGATGGCGGTCTTGACGGCGGCGCTCAGACGGGACTTCTGATTCGCACCGTTGTTGCGGTGCAGCACACCCACCTTCACGGCCTTATCGATCTTGCTGAATGCGGCGTTGAGGCTGCTCTGCACAGCCTGCTTGGCGGCATCACCAGGCTCCTGGGTGTAGGCCGTGCAGGCGGCGAAGCAACGCTTCACGAGGGTGCGCACCGCAGACTTGTAGGTGCGGTTGTGCAGACGATTGCGCTCGGCAATCTCAATGCGCTTCTTCGACGACTTGTTATTGGCCACAGACGGTAAGGCGCTGGCTCGGCAAACAACGAGCTTACCCCTTGGCAGGCAACCCCCCTACGAAGACGAGCAACTAGCTTGAACGCTGCCCCGCAGCGCAACGGTTCCGTGGCCGCCAGCTCAGCCTCAAGCCCCGCAATCCCAATGGGCAGCGCCGCGCCGCAGCATGACCGCCTGCGCCTGACGGTGCTCCGGGAGGCCAACGCCGCCGGGGAGCGCTTGGAAGCGATCGCAGAACGCACCGGGAGTGGACAGAGTCTCGAGGCTGCCGCCCGGGTTGACGCGATCCTCAGCCAGGTGCGGCAGGAGGGGGACGCGGCTCTCTTGGAACTCACCGAACGCTTTGACGGGGTCCGTCCCGATCCGCTTCGCATTCCCACCGAAGAGCTCGAAGCGGCGTGGAGTGCCACCCCGGCTGACCTGCAGGACGCCCTGCGACTCGCCCACCGCCGCATTCTCGACTTCCACAGACGACAAACCCCGGCGGATCTCGACATCACCGGTGAGCATGGGGAACGCCTGGGCCGGCGCTGGCGAGCCGTTGAACGGGCCGGTCTCTATGTGCCGGGGGGACGGGCCAGCTACCCCAGCACCGTCTTGATGAATGCCGTTCCGGCCAAGGTGGCAGGGGTGAAGCGGGTGGTGATGGTCACCCCCCCCGGCCCGGATGGACGGGTCAACCAGACCGTGCTCGCCGCGGCCCATCTGGCCGGAATCGACGAGATCTATCGGGTGGGGGGCGCTCAGGCCGTGGCGGCCCTGGCCTACGGAACGGAATCCATTCCGAGGGTGGATGTCATCAGTGGCCCAGGCAACCTCTATGTGACCCTCGCCAAAAAAGCGGTCTACGGACGGGTCTCGATCGATTCCCTGGCCGGTCCCAGCGAGGTGCTGGTGATCGCTGATCACACCGCCAATGCCGAGCATGTGGCCGCCGATCTGCTGGCTCAAGCGGAGCACGACCCGCTGGCAGCGGCGATCCTCCTGACCACCAGCGAGAGCCTGGCGGCCGCAGTCCCCGCCGCGATCGAGGCACAACTGGAGGGGCACCCCCGCGCCGCGATCACCCGCCAAGCCCTCAATGATTGGGGGCTGATCGTGGTCTGCTCCAGCTTGAGCGAGGCCGCCCAACTGAGTGACCGGTTCGCTCCAGAGCACCTCGAACTGCAGGTGGAGCAGCCGGAGCCCCTGGCCGATCAGATCCAACAAGCCGGGGCCATCTTTCTGGGGGCCTGGACCCCGGAAGCGGTTGGCGACTACCTGGCCGGCCCGAACCACACCCTGCCCACCTCAGGCACAGCCCGCTTCGCCGGGGCCCTGTGTGTGGAGACCTTCATGCGCCACACCAGCCTGATCCAGTTCAACCGGCAGGCCCTCGAAGCCACCGGCGGCGCCGTGGGGACCCTCGCCGACAGCGAAGGGCTCCACAGCCATGCCGAATCGGTGCGGTTGCGGCTGAGGTGAGCCGCCGGCTGACCTAGCGCTTCACCAGATCCCGGACGCCGGCGACCCCATCTTTGATCTCACCGACCAACACCTGATCGGTGATGTTCACGAACAGGCCGTTTTCGAGCACACCGGGAAGATTGTTGATCTCCTTCTCCAGGCTCACCGGATCGGTGATGCCACCGGCGAACTTCACATCGAGCACGAGGTTGCCCTGGTCAGTGACCACCGGACCGGCCTTCTTGACGGCCATCCGGAGCTGAGCATCTCCGCCCATCTCCCGCAGCTGGCCCTGCACCTGACGCCAAGCCCCAGGCATCACCTCAACCGGGAGCAAGAAACCGAGATTCAGGGTGTCCACCAGCTTGGTGGAGTCGACCACCACGACGAAACGCTTGGCACGGACCGCCACCAACTTCTCCTGCACGTGGCAGGCACCGCCGCCCTTGATCAGCTGGAACGCCGGATCCACCTCATCGGCCCCGTCGATCGCCAGATCGATGCGGTCGATGGCATTGAGGCTCTGCAGGGGGATCCCCAGTTCAGCCGCCAACACCTCACCCTGGAAGGAGGTGGTCACGCCGACGATGTCGCTCAGCTCTCCACTTTTGAGCTTGGCCCCGAGGGCCTGAATCATCAGGGCAGCGGTGGATCCGGAACCGAGACCCACCACCATGCCGCTCTGGATCTGCTCAGTGGCGGCCGCCGCCACCGCCTGCTTCATCTGATCCTGCAGATCCGCCATCTGACCGATTTCGCTGGGCCGTGACCGTAGCTCAGGCCTAACCGTGGGGCAGAGCCTCCGGCCGGATCGAAAGGTCGATCTGTTCATCACCGCGCAACACAGTGATCGGCAAGGCATCACCGATGCGAGAGGCTTCCACCAAACGCAGCAGGACGGCGGGATCGTTCACGTCCTGGTCAGCGGCAGACACCACAAGATCGCCGCGCCGCAGCCCCGCCCGCTCCGCCGGGCTTTCGGGGATCACGCGCTGCACCAGGGCACCATCGCGCTCCGGCAACTGCAGCAGGGCATTGGGATCTGCGTTGTTGTCCCGGGCCAAGCGTGCATTGAGGGGGACCAGCTGCAGCCCCAGATAGGGATGCACCACCGGGGCCCCCTGCCCGAGCTGGGCCGCCACCCCTTTGGCCAGGTTGATGGGGATCGCAAAGCCCAGGCCGGCGCCGGGGCCTGATCGGACCAGGGTATTGATCCCAACCACTTCGCCGCTCGCATTGATCAGAGGGCCTCCGGAATTACCGGGATTGATGGCCGCATCGGTCTGAATCAGCTCCAGACGCTTGTCGGAAAAGCCAAGGCTGGTGATGTTGCGGTGCAGGCTGCTGATGATGCCCAGGGTCACGGTGCGCTCCAGGCCGTAGGGCGTTCCCAGGGCGATGGCCCAATCCCCCACATCGAGGGCCTCGGAATCCCCCAGGGGGGCGGCCTTCAACCCCGCAGACTTCGGCACCCGCACCACCGCCAGATCGGTGATCGGATCGGCCCCCAGCACGGATCCCTCGAGGGCTTCTCCCCCAGCCAGGGTCACCTCCACGCGCTCGGCGCCATCGACCACATGGGCGTTGGTGAGCACCAGACCCTGGCTGTCGATCACGATCCCGGATCCCTGACCACGCTCCCTGCTGTTGGGGATCTGATCGCCAAACATCTCCCGCAGGAGGGGGTCATTGAAGGAGGGATCCAGGCCCAGGCGCGGCACGTTCCGCTCCGTATCGATCCGCACCACCGCGGGCGCAACCCGCTTCACAGCCGTCGAGACAAAGCTGTGGTTACCCGTGCCTCCGAGATCCGCCTGGGCCGGGGGCACCGACCCAAACGCTGCCAGGCAGAGGACGACAGCAAGCAGGAGGCGCAACAACCCAGGCAACCCGGTACTGGGGCCAGGCTAGGCAGAGGTCAGGGGTGGCCAGCGCAACAGCGTCGTCTTGATCTGTCCTTGATCCCCAAGCTCCAGCAAACGAGCTCCAGGCCAGAGGGGGTGCCCTGTCGGGCAGGGCTGCACCGGTTCAAAAGCCACCAGCGAGGAGGGACATCCCCAGACCGGCAGGGGTTCACCCCCCTGGGGGCGGGGCAAGGCGGCGAACCAGTGCTGATGCACATGGCCGAACACCAGGGCGCGCACCTGCGGGTGGGCGAACAGGCGATCGAGCAGGGCCTCCGGCTGCTGCAGGGCGATGCCGTCGAAGCTGCTGGAGCCGATGGGCAGCGGCGGGTGATGCAGGACCACAAGGGTGGGCTGCGAGAGCGCCTGCAACTGCTGGAGCATCCACTCCCGCTGGCCCTCTGACACCCATCCAGCCACCTCCCCACTGCGGTGGCTGCTGAGCAGCAACAGCCTCCAGGCCCCGAGCCTCAACAACGCCGGCGCCAGGGCGCAGTGGCGAGCCAATGCAGCCCGCAGCAGCTGGGGATGATCGTGGTTGCCAGGGACCAATGCCACCGGGAGGCGGCCCAGCAGATCCAGCTGTTCAAGGACCTCCCGCAGGCGCACGTAGCCACCCCAGCTCTCGTCCTGGCAGAGATCCCCGCTGATCAACAGCAGATCCGCTGGCTGCTCCAACTGCCCCAGGGCCTGCCGCAGGCCTTCTAGCAGGGCCCGACGGGCCGGGAGACCGCGGCAATGGCCCTGGGGGTCGGCCAGCAGATGGGGATCGCTGAACTGAAGGATCCGCTGCACGCCAGCATCCCGGGGTGTCGCCCTAAGTTGCCCCTTCTCCAGAAAGCTGGCATGGCTGCAATTCCTCCGGGCACCCGTCAACGCTGCGAGCTCTGTCAGGTGGAAATCCAGGGACTGGTTGGCGGCATCGACCAGGTCCATTTCAGCCAGGGTCAACCCTCCACCCGTTCGAAGCTCTGGGCGCGGGTCTGCCAGTACCTCCGCACCGATGAGCAGAAGGGCCAGTGCCTCAATCAGGACCCGACGCTGCGGGGCGAGCTCAGGCCGGGCGATGCCTACGCCGAACCGCCGAGCGTGGATCTGGGCAGCCTTGGGGCCTGAACGCCTCGATCGCGTATCGTTTTGAGGTGCCCGGCGGGCACCTCTGACTGAACAGCACTGACTCCTCGGGAGCAGCTGGACAGCCAGACAGCAGATCACTGCAGGTGCCGGACGGGCTCCCCGTTCACCTGTTCTCCGTCCAGGCCTTGCCCCACCCCCTGCTACCCGAGCTCCAAGACCTGGCCAGCCAGGTTGCGGATCGTGCTGGGTATCAGGTTTGCGGGCTGCAACTGCTGACCCACCGCATCCCGATGACGCTGCAAGTGCAGCTGCGTCTGGCTGATGGTGGCGATGTAAGCCTCGACAACTGCGCCAGCTTCAGCGGACTGCTGGACGAGGCGCTGGAGGCCCGTGAACTGATTCAAGACGCCTATGTGCTGGAAATCAGCAGTCCAGGTGTCAGCGATCAGCTCAACGACGATCGTGACTTCCGCAGTTTCCGCGGATTCCCGGTGGTTGTTCGCTTTCGTGAATCCAAGACCGGGGTCGACGCCGAACGCGACGGCCTGCTGCTGGAGCGCACTGAGGAGCACCTGCTCCTAAACGTGCGCGGCCGCACCGTTCGCATCCCTCGCCCTGACGTGATCAGCGTGACGCTGGCCACCGCTCAAGAGGACTGAGACCTCTCCCCCCTCCGCACCGCAACAACCCTCTATGGCACTGGTCCTGCTCCCTGGTCTCTCGAACCTGATCGAGGACATCAGCGAAGAGAAGAAGCTGCCGCCCCAAGTGGTGGAGTCCGCGCTGCGGGAGGCCCTCCTCAAGGGCTACGAGCGTTATCGCCGCACCCTGTATCTGGGCATCAGCGAGGACCCCTTTGAAGAGGATTACTTCTCCAATTTCGATGTGGCCCTCGACCTCGATGAAGAGGGCTACCGGGTGTTGGCCTCGAAAATCATCGTGGAGGAGGTGGAGAGCGAAGACCACCAGATCGCCCTGGCTGAGGTGATGCAGGTGGCCGAGGACGCCCAGATCGGCGACACGGTGGTTCTCGACGTCACCCCCGAGAAAGAAGATTTCGGCCGGATGGCCGCCGCCACCACCAAGCAGGTGCTGGCCCAGAAGCTGCGGGATCAACAGCGCCGCATGATCCAGGAGGAGTTCGCGGATCTTGAGGATCCCGTTCTCACCGCACGGGTGATCCGCTTCGAGCGCCAGAGCGTGATCATGGCGGTGAGCAGCGGCCTGGGCCGCCCCGAGGTGGAGGCCGAGCTGCCCCGCCGCGATCAGCTGCCCAACGACAACTACCGCGCCAACGCCACCTTCAAGGTGTTCCTCAAGGAGGTGAGCGAGATCCCCCGGCGTGGTCCTCAGCTCTTCGTGAGCCGCTCCAACGCTGGCTTGGTGGTCTATCTGTTTGAAAACGAGGTTCCTGAAATTCAGGAAGGCTCGGTTCGGATCGTGGCCGTGGCCCGCGAAGCCAACCCTCCCTCGCGGTCGGTGGGGCCGCGCACGAAGGTTGCGGTGGACAGCGTCGAGCGGGAAGTGGATCCTGTCGGCGCCTGCATCGGCGCCCGCGGATCCCGTATCCAGCAGGTGGTGAATGAACTGCGCGGCGAAAAGATCGATGTGATCCGCTGGTCCCACGATCCGGGTCAGTACATCGCCAACTCCCTCAGCCCCGCCCGTGTGGAAGCGGTGCGCCTGGTGGATCCCGAAGGTCAGCACGCCCATGTCCTGGTGCCGCCCGACCAGCTGAGCCTCGCCATCGGGCGTGAGGGTCAGAACGTGCGATTGGCGGCGCGCCTCACCGGCTGGAAGATCGACATCAAGAACAGCAGCGAGTACGACCAGGCCTCCGAAGACGAGAAGGTGTCTGAGTTGATCGCCCTGCGCCAGGAAGAGGAGGCCCTGCAGGCTGAAGCCGAGGCACGCCTCGAGGCCGAGCATGCCCTGCGGGCTGAAGAAGATGCCCGTCTGAGGGAGCTCTACCCGCTGCCGGAGGACGAAGAGGAGTACGGCGACCAGGTCGATTACGACCAGCAACCCGGGACCGAGGACGAGGTCCGGTGAGCACCAAACCCACCCTCAGGCGTTGCGTGGCCTGCCGTGAACTGCTGGACCGCCAGCAGCTCTGGCGGGTCATCCGCTTGGCGGAGGGGGGGATGGCTCTGGATCAGGGAATGGGTCGATCGGCCTACCTCTGCACGACCCAGAGCTGTTTCGAGGAGGCCAAGCGCCGTAAACGTCTGCAGAAGGCACTTCGCTGCCAAGTTGCAGATTCCATCTACACGGCCTTGGAGCAGCGTCTGCACGTCACCTCTTCTGCAGGCGCTGAGGCAAGATGAAACGTGGCCTCACTGTGGGTGAAGGCCCGGCGGCACGTGTTGCCCCGACCATTTGGAGCACTGAATGACCAGCAGCGGCAAAGTCAGGATTTATGAGCTGTCCAAGGACTTGGGCCTTGAGAACAAGGACGTGCTCGATGCCGCCGAGAAACTCTCGATCGCTGCGAAGAGCCACAGCAGCTCCATCAGCGATGACGAGGCAGCCCAGATCCGCAAGTTGATCAAAGGTGGGGGCAATGGCGCCAAAGCCGCTGCCGCACCTGGCGCCCCCAAGGCGATTCTCGCGGTTCAGAAGGCGCCAGCAGCTCCGGTCAAACCAGCTGCAGCGCCTGCTCCTGCAACGCCCGCCGCCGCCGCGAAGCCCGCTGCTCCGGCCACTCCGGCACCCGCCAAGCCCGCACCGGTCGCTGCTGCTGCTCCCGCCAAGCCCGCCGCTCCGGCTCGCCCTGCCAGCCCCGGTGCGCCTCCTGCACGCCCCGCTGCTGCTGCGCCCGCCAAGCCCGCTGCTCCGGCTCGCCCTGCCAGCCCCAGTGCGCCACCACCGCGTCCCAGCGCCAAGCCAGCGGCCGCTGCCCCCAGCAAGCCATCGACTCCGGCGCCCGGCCGTCCCGCCGCGCCGACCATCGTCGCCAAGGCACCCGCCGGCGCCGGTGCCCCCCCGGTCCGCAAACCTCCAGCCCCCAGCGCCCAGGCCCCGACTCCCCGGCCGGCACCACCGGTTTCCAGGCCCTCTGCGGCCCCGCAGCGCCCGGGGGCCCCAGCTCCCGCACGCCCCGGCGCCGGCCGTCCCCAGTTGGTGGGACGTCCCCAGGGCGGCCAAGGACAGCAGGGAGGTGGCAATCGCCCCGCATCACCAGCTGGACGTCCGCCCTTGAGCCAACGCCCAGGCATGCCCAGCCGCCCAGGAGCTCCAGCTCCAACGCGGGCAGGTCAGCCTGGCAAGCCAGCGAAGCCCACACGCCCCCAGGTCGAACTGGTCGGCAAGCCGATTCGGCGGGATGCCGGCGCCCCCACGAACGGTGGCAATCGTCCGGCCCCCCCCACCAGGCCAGGGATGCCTGGCATGCGCAAGCCTGTGGCCCCCGGGGAGCTGATGCAGCTCCAGAAACCCGGGGCACGCCCCAGCGCACCGCCACCACGGCGCCCAGGCGCACCTGGCTCCACCGCAGCTGGTGAGGAAGGCGGCAGCGATACCGCCCGCCCCTCGGCCACCCCGCCGTCGGCACCGCGCCGCCCCAATTTCCGCGCCCCACAACCTCCCGGTGGTGCCCGACCCCGTCGCCCCGACTGGGACGACAGCGCCAGGCTCGATGCGCTGCGGAGCCGCTCTCCGCAGAAGCAGCGCCAGAAGGTGCACATCATTGGCGAGAACGACGATGCCCTGACGGCGGAAACCGGCGGCTTTGCCGGCGAACAGGAGGCCATGGTGCTGCAGGCCTCCCTGGCCCGCCCCGCCAAACCCCGCAGCGCCGCTTCGGCTCAACCCAAGCCCACCGCGGTCTCCCGCAAGCGCAAGAAGGAGACCACCCGCCAACGCCAGCGGCGCCGTGCCATGGAGCTGCGGGCAGCCCGCGAGGCCAAGCAGCAGCGTCCCGAGATGCTGATCGTGCCGGAGGGCAACCTCACCGTGCAGGAGCTGGCCGACAAACTCGGCGTCGAGAGCTCCGAGATCATCAAGAGCCTCTTCTTCAAGGGGATCATCGCCACGGTCACCCAGACCCTGGACCTGTCGGCGATCGAAACCGTGTCGCAGGAATTCGGTGTTCCTGTGCTCGAGGACGACGTCGAGGAAGCCGCCGCCAAGACGGTGGAGATGATCGAGGAGAGCGATCTGGCTCACCTGATCCGGCGCCCGCCCGTGGTGACCGTGATGGGCCACGTGGACCACGGCAAGACGAGCCTCCTCGACTCGATCCGCAAAACCCGCGTCACAGCTGGCGAAGCCGGAGGCATCACCCAGCACATCGGTGCTTACCAGGTGGAAGTTCCCCACGCCGGCGAGCAGCGCAAAATCACCTTCCTGGACACCCCGGGCCACGAGGCGTTCACCGCCATGCGTGCCCGCGGCACCAAGGTCACCGACGTGGCCGTGCTCGTGGTGGCCGCCGATGACGGCGTCCGCCCCCAGACCCTGGAGGCGATCAGCCACGCCCGCGCCGCCAAGGTGCCGATCGTGGTGGCGATCAACAAGATCGACAAGGAAGGGGCCTCACCGGATCGGGTGAAGCAGGAGCTCTCCTCCCACGAACTCGTGGCCGAGGACTGGGGCGGCAACACCGTGATGGTGCCGGTGAGCGCCATCAAGGGCGAGAACATCGACAAATTGCTGGAGATGATCCTGCTGGTCACCGAAGTGGAGGACCTGCAGGCCAACCCCGACCGGATGGCGAAGGGCACCGTGATCGAGGCGCACCTCGACAAGGCCAAGGGCCCTGTGGCCACCCTGCTGATCCAGAACGGCACCCTGCGCACCGGCGACGTGCTGGCCGCAGGTCCGATCCTGGGCAAGGTGCGGGCCATGGTCGACGACAACGGCAAGCGCGTGAAGGAAGCCGGCCCCTCCTATGCGGTGGAGGCCCTGGGCTTCAGCGAAGTGCCCACCGCCGGCGATGAGTTCGAGGTCTACCCCGACGAAAAGGCCGCCCGTGCCGTGGTGGGCG
>JAURGL010000047.1 GCA_030833825.1 Vulcanococcus sp. SFB_649D_100_25
CATCTCCCGCAGGCTCAGAGGTCCGGCATTGGTGTGGGGCAGCTTCCCCTGATGCAGGGCTTCCGCACTGAGGGCAAGCAAATGCGTGAACCAGGCGGCTCGCTCGGAGCCGGCCGGGTGAACTTCGCCGCTCAGCAGGAGGACCTCCTCCGCCTCCGGCCGCTGGATCAGCTGATCTCGGGCGTCCGCCAGCTCGAGTGGTCGCGCCTGGTCGGGGGGGCGCCTGAAGCTGCAGTACTCACAGACGTTGAAGCAGCCCTGGGTGGGCACCAGGGTGACGCTGGGACTCCAGGTGACGACGGCCTCAGCAGGCACGGAACGCGCAGCGACAAGCGGGACTGATGCCACCGATTAGCAGAACTTGGGGGCCAGACAGCCTGAGAAGGCGTTTACGCGTCGCAATGTCGCGCAAACATCCGTTACATTGGCCATGGCAGGGCGGGTTACCGACCTGTCCTTCCCTAACCGCCAAGCGTTCGCGCACGGCACTTCTTTCCCGTACTCATGACGACCACCCTCCAGCAGCGCCAAGGCGCTTCTGCGTGGAACCAGTTCTGCGAGTGGGTCACCAGCACCGACAACCGCCTCTATGTGGGTTGGTTCGGCGTTCTGATGATTCCCTGCCTGCTGGCCGCCACCATCTGCTTCATCGTTGCGTTCATCGCAGCACCCCCCGTCGACATCGACGGCATCCGTGAGCCTGTTGCTGGCTCCCTGATCTACGGAAACAACATCATCTCTGGTGCTGTTATCCCCTCCAGCAACGCCATCGGCCTGCACTTCTATCCCATCTGGGAAGCCGCCAGCCTCGACGAGTGGCTGTACAACGGCGGTCCTTTCCAGCTGGTTGTTTTCCACTTCCTCATCGGCATCTACGCCTACATGGGTCGTGAGTGGGAACTGTCCTACCGCCTCGGCATGCGCCCCTGGATCTGCGTTGCTTACAGCGCACCTGTGGCTGCAGCTTCTGCTGTGTTCCTGGTTTACCCCTTCGGTCAGGGCTCCTTCTCGGACGCCATGCCCCTGGGTATCAGCGGCACCTTCAACTACATGCTGGTGTTCCAGGCTGAGCACAACATCCTGATGCACCCCTTCCACATGCTTGGTGTGGCTGGTGTGTTCGGTGGCTCCCTGTTCTCCGCAATGCACGGTTCGCTGGTGACCTCCTCCCTGGTGCGTGAAACCACCGAGAGCGAGTCCCAGAACTACGGCTACAAGTTCGGCCAAGAGGAAGAGACCTACAACATCGTGGCTGCCCACGGTTACTTCGGTCGCCTGATCTTCCAATACGCCAGCTTCAACAACAGCCGTAGCCTGCACTTCTTCCTGGCTGCCTGGCCTGTGGTCGGCATCTGGTTCACCGCCCTGGGCGTGAGCACGATGGCCTTCAACCTGAACGGCTTCAACTTCAACCAGTCGATCCTGGATTCCCAGGGTCGTGTGCTGAACACCTGGGCGGACGTGCTGAACCGCGCCAACCTGGGTATGGAAGTGATGCACGAGCGCAACGCTCACAACTTCCCCCTGGACTTGGCCACCACCCAATCGATCCCCGTGGCGCTCACCGCTCCCTCGATCGGTTGAGCGGTCCCTTGGACTCGCTCAAGCCTCCGCTGCGGCGGGGGCTTTTTTGCACCCGTGACCATCACGTAAACAACTGTTAAGCTGCTTTCAGTTTTCTGCCCGGTGATGACGGACTACAGCGCGGCGATTGGTGCCATGTTCCTGATTGCGACGGCGCTGACGGTGGGTGTGCTGGTTGTCCTGAGCCGTCCGAACGATCTGGCCCCACTGAAACGCTGAGCCCCGTTCACTGGAGCATTCGGCTCACTTCCACCCCTGACGGCGCAAACAAATAGGTGTCGTCTCCAACCCGCTCCATTTGGCCATCCAGCGCGTGGGTGGCACCGGCAACGAAATCCAGGACCCGCTGCGCTTCGGCTGGGCTCATGGCCTCCAGCTGCAAGACAACGCATTGGCGTTGGCGGATCGCATCCACGGCATCCACAGCCTTTTCGAATTGCTCGCAGCGGAGCACCGTCACCTGGGGAAGCCAGATCCCGAACGGTGTCTGCATGCTGTGATCGCCCCCCTCTGCTGGTGTTCTGGCTCATTGACCTCGTTCTGTCCAGTGCGGCGGCACCACCCGGCCTGCGATCATCGGGGCTGGCTTGATCGGTGGAGCTGAGGGTTGCCGGAGCTGGATCATCAGGTGCTGCCAGCTTTTCTGCTCACCCTTGGGGCAGGGCTCTCCACGGGAATCGGCAGCTGGCTTGGGGTGCTCACGCGGCGCTTCAGTCCGTCTCTGTTGACCCTGGCGCTGAGCTTTTCAGCCGGGGTGATGATTTTCGTCTCCTTTGTGGAGATCTTCCCGAAGGCAAGGCAAGCGCTCACGCCCCAGCTGGGGACTGCCCAGGCCTATCTGGTCACCGTGCTCGCATTCTTTGCCGGGATGTTGGTCCTGGCCCTCATTGATCGGCTTCTCCCCTCTCATGACCTGGCCCTGCTGCCGCTCCGGGAGGGAGCGGATTCCTCCGCTTTGATGCGCACGGGTCTGTTCTCGGCGTTGGCCATCGGGATCCATAACTTCCCGGAAGGTCTGGCGACCTTTGTGGCGGCCTTGTCCGAGCCTCGGCTTGGCATTGGCATTGCGATTGCCATCGCCATCCACAACATCCCAGAGGGTCTGGCTGTTGCCGCCCCGGTGTATTACGCCACCGGCAGCCGCAGCAAAGCGTTCTGGATCTCCTTTGCCTCTGGATTGGCTGAGCCGATCGGGGCCTTGGTGGGGTACGTGTTTCTGCGCTCTGTCCTGAGCGACCTCGTTCTCGGCTTGGTCTTCGCGAGTGTCGCCGGAATCATGATCTACATCTGCTTTGACGAGCTGCTCCCCGCTGCCCAGCGGACAGGAGCGCATCACCATCTGATGATGTCCGGGATTACCGCCGGCATGGTGGTGATGAGCCTCAGCCTGGTGCTGCTCAGCTGAGGCAGGTGCGCAAGATGGAGGCCAGCCCCGACAGCAGCCCAGCCGATCAGCGTTGGCCCTGGTGGCCGCTGTTGCCGCTGTATCCCTACGGCCGCAAGCGCACGCTCGTACGCGAGTTGATCCCAGACCAGCTCTGGAGTTTTGAGCAACTGCAGGGGGTCTTCTATGTGGCGGTCCCGATCCGGATGACCGTCGTGCGGGTGCGCGGCGGCTTGATGCTTTACGCATCTGCCGCGCCAACCGGCGAGGTGCGGCGTGCCCTTCGGGACCTCGAGGCTCGGTTTGGACCGGTCCAATCGATTGTGCTGCCCACGGCCTCCGGCCTTGAGCACAAGCTGCCTGTCCCCCCTTTGGCCCGGGCCTTCCCCAAGGCCCAGGTGTGGGTGACACCAGGGCAGTGGAGTTTCCCGCTCAGCCTGCCGCTGCCTTGGCTGGGTTTCCCGGCCAAACGCACCCGGGTGTTGGGAGAGGACGGCTTCCCCCATGGGGATGAGCTGCAGTGGTCCTCGCTGGGACCGCTGGATCTCGGCCTCGGGCGTTTTCAGGAGTTCGCTTGCTTGCACAAGGCCAGTGGCGCCCTGCTCATGACCGATGCCCTGGTGGCGATCAACCAGGAGCCTCCTGAGCTGTTCGATCTGGATCCCACACCCTTGCTGTTTCACGCCCGTGATCGGGGCGATCAGCCACTGATCGATACCCCTGAGCAGCGTCAGAAAGGTTGGGAACGGCTGGCCCTGTTTGCTTCCTTTCTCAGGCCGGAAGCCTTGGAGGTCCCACCCTTGTCAGGGTTGCTGGCGAGGGCATGGCGCCCGGGTTGCCGGGATCCCCGCAGTTATTTCGGGATCTACCCCTTCCAGTGGGCCTCAAGTTCCACAGCCGCCTTTGCCGCCCTGCAGGCTCAGGCTGTTGATCGGCTGCTGGTGGCCCCGGTGCTGGAGCGTTTGGTGTTCCCCCGGGCCCGCCCTGTTGTGGTGCGTTGGCTGCGGGAGTTGTCTCGGTGGGAAGGGGTGCGCTGGATTGTGCCCGCCCACTACGACGCTCCCATCCCCTGCTCCCCTGAGCTGCTGGGACGCCTGGCCCACGCGTTCGAGCAGCGTCCCTGGGCGCCAGAGGACGGCAACTGGGAATACCTGGCCAATCTCGATCAGCTGCTGGTGCGGACCGGCGTGGTCCCAAGCGAGCCTCTGGAGTAGCTGGGCTCAGGGGTTGAACGTCGACGGTCGACTAGAGCCGAAGCTCGCCGGGGTCAGCGTCAGCCGCACCGTCATCAAAGAGTGTCGCTTCCAGTTCCATGCGCTGCTCCATTTGGCGCAGGAAGTAGCCGGTCATCATCGCCGAGGCCAGCAGGCCGGCCAGATGGTCACGGCTCGCTGTGATCTTCACATCGAACTGTTCGCCGGGGAGCATGCCCAGCAGCCCTTGCACGTTGTGGCGAATGATGTCCTGAATGTCTCCGCTGGCGGAGCGGGCGACCCGCTGCAGCACGTCCGGGGATTGTTCCTGCAGGTACTGGATCAGAGAGTTGCTGCTGATCGGCTCGCTGTCACTCGTCAGGAACTCCGGGTTGAACATTCCGGTGTGCTCCGCGTCACGACTGCACCCTACCCCAGCTCTTTCACGGCTTCGATCTGGGGAGGGGCGGGGAACCGTATGGCTCCGAGCCGGTTCAAGGGCCAGTAGCGCAGCACCGCCGTCCCGATCACGTCGTCCTGCGGCAGCGGCCCCCAGACATGGGAATCAAGGCTGGCGTTGCGGTTGTCCCCAAGCACCATCAGTGTCCCTGCAGGCACGGTGATGGGGCCGAAGCTGTAGTCAATCGGCTCAGGGCGCCAGGGCTCCGGCACCACTGCGCCGTTGCGCCAGAGCTCACCGCCCTTGAGCTCGATCACCTCGCCGGCCTGGGCCACCACTCGTTTGATCAGAGCGGCCTTGGGGTCATACCCCGCCTCCACCAGGGCGTCGGGAGCGTGAAACACCACCACGGTTCCATTCGGCAGTGGTCGATGCAGCCTCGGACGGACCTTCTCCACCAGGATCCTGTCCTGCAGTTGCAGGGTGGGGAGCATCGAGCCGGACGGAATCCAGCGCGGCTCGATCACTCCCCAGCGCAGGATCAACGCCACCGCCAGCCAGGCGAGCAGCGATCTCCAGCCACTCAGCAGGGAGGATTTCTTTTGTGATCCTGTGTCCATCGCTGAGGACCAGTGGGCATGATCGCCACATCCTGAACAACGGCCGCCCGGTGCCTCTTCCACCAGCCGAGTTCTGCAGTGCCGAGGCCAATCTCCGGGCAGCCCTCACCCTGCTGGAGACCCTTCAGCGGCTTGGCTTGAGGCGACTCGTGCTGTGTCCTGGGAGCCGCTCAGCCCCCCTGGCCCTGGCCGCAGGTCTTCTCGCCCAGCGGGACCTTGAGCTCTGGACAGGCGTGGATGAGCGCTCCGCCGCTTTCCTCGCCCTCGGTTTCGGTCGCCACGATGGTCGTCCCGCCGCGGTGGTCACCACATCGGGAACGGCGGTGGCCAACCTGTTGCCGGCGGCGGTGGAGGCCGATTACGGCGCGGTCCCTCTGTTGTTGCTCACGGCGGATCGTCCAGCGCGTCTGAAGGGGTGCGGCGCCAATCAGACCGTGAACCAAGAGCGCTTTCTCTGCGCTTCAGCCCGGGTTGTGATCGAAGCGGAACCCCAAGGTCTGGCATCGATGGGAACCGACGCGATCACTGCGCTGGCGGAGTCGGCCTGGAGGGCCAGCCGATCTGCTCCCATGGGGCCTGTGCATCTAAATCTCCCGTTCGAGGAGCCCTTGCATGCCTCGGCCTCGGTGCTCGAAGCCCTGCAACGAGAGGTGGCCCAAGGGGATGCCTGCCGCGAGCCGCTCGCCCCATCCCTAGCGCTGGATGCAGCCCTGCTGCCGCCGAGCCTGGACCCCGATCAGCCGGGTGCTGTCGTTGTGGGCCCCTGGCGGGGCAGCGCCGCAGCCTTGCCCGCTTTTGCAGAGGCCGTCCGCCGCTGGCAAAAGCGGAGTGGTTGGCCTGTGCTGGCTGATGCCCTGTCCGGTCTTCGAGGCTGGTCTGGCCTGCAGCTTGTGCAGGGCTATGACCTGCTGCTGGCGGACGGTCATGGCCTGCCGCATGCTCCCCAATTGCTGCGGTTGGGGCCCGTCCCGGCTAGTCGGCGGCTCCAGAACTGGATGGCGGACTGCGGTTCAAGGCAGCTCTTGATCCAGGAGCAGGACCCGCGCAACCTCGATGCCCTCGGCTGTGGGACCTGGCAGGAGGGCACAGGGCTCGAGGCATGGCTCGGACGCTGGCCCGCAGACACCTTGGACCTCGGCCCGCCGGACTCGAACCGGGAGTGGAGCCGGATCTGGTTTGAGCGTGAGGGGACCCTGCAGAGGACACTTGCTGAAGCCTTTTGCAGGTCTGCTCCCCTCAGCGAGCCGGCCCTAGCCCATCGCCTCAGCCTGCAGCTGCCGCAGGGTTTGCCGGTCCTGCTCGCCAACAGCAGTCCCGTGCGCGATTGGGAGAGTTTTTCTGCGGCAGCTGGACCCCACCGCCCGGTGCATGCCTTCCGGGGAGCCTCAGGGATTGACGGCACCTTGTCCCTGGCAGCCGCACTGGCGGCAGCGTCCGATCAGCTGGTTTTGATCAGCGGTGATCTGGCCCTGCTCCATGACGCCAATGGTTGGCTCTGGCGTGAGCAGCTGGCGGCCCGGGGCAAACGGCTGACGGTGGTGGTCATTGACAACCGGGGGGGAGGGATCTTCGAGCAATTGCCGATCCGTCCTGCCCTGGATTTCGAACGCCTCTTCGCCATGCCACAGCCTCTCGACCCGGGGCTCTGGGCTCAGGGTTACGGCATTCCCTGGTGCCCCTTGGATGCTCTGGAGCAGTTGGATGCGGTCCTGGAGTGGGCCTTCGAGCGACCGCTCGCCCTGGTGGTGGCCCGGACCGATCGGCAGGCTGATGCTGAGCTGCGCCATCGGCTGCGCCGCACAATGGTCGAGACCTGAACAGCACTCCGATGTCCGCTGTGCAGTGGATGCCCCATGGGTCCTATGAGGACATCCTGTTTGATCTGAGCGAGGAGGGGATCGCTCGCATCACCATCAACCGGCCCGAGAAGCGCAATGCGTTCCGGCCGAAAACGGTGACGGAGCTGTTTGATGCGTTCTCCCGTGTCCGCGACAACCCACGGGTTGGCGTGGTGCTGTTCACCGGCGCCGGACCTGCCGCCGATGGGGGCTATGCCTTTTGCGCAGGCGGCGATCAAAGCGTCCGCGGCGATGGGGGCTATGTCGGTGATGACGGCCTGCCGCGTCTGAATGTCCTCGACCTGCAACGGCTGATCCGCAGCCTGCCGAAGGTGGTGATCGCACTGGTGGCCGGCTATGCCATTGGCGGCGGGCAAGTGCTCCACCTGCTCTGCGACCTCAGCCTCGCGGCCGAGAATGCCCGCTTTGGTCAGACCGGTCCTCGGGTCGGCAGTTTCGACGGGGGCTTTGGCGCTGGCTATCTGGCCCGTCTGGTGGGGCAGCGCAAAGCCCGTGAGATCTGGTTCCTCTGCCGGCAATACGGAGCAGCTGAGGCCCTGCAGATGGGATTGGTGAATGCGGTGGTTCCTCTGGAGTCCCTTGAGGCCGAGGGTGTGCGCTGGGCGCGGGAGGTCCTGCAGCACAGCCCTACCGCGATCCGCTGCCTGAAGGCCGCCTTCAATGCCGAAACCGATGGCATGGCTGGGATCCAGGAGCTGGCAGGCCAGGCCACCCATTTGTTCTATCGGACCGAGGAGGGGCGGAGGGTCACGCGGCGCTCCGCGAGAAGCGCTCCCCCGATTTTTCCCAGTCCCCCTGGCTGCCGTAGCACGGTCTCAATCTCGTAGCTAGTCCTAGGTGAGACCGCTCCTTGGACTGTGGCAGCTGTTCGTTCCTCTCTCTCTGTTCTCTTTGCCCTGGGTCTCTTGGCTCAGGGTGCCCAGGCCCGTCAGCCTGATCCCATTCCTCCCCCGGCGCCGGTGATCAGCGATGCCGTCGCCCTCGCCCGGGTCCCCAGCACCGTCCGGTCTCAGGAGGGGTTGCATTTGGTGCTCGATCGTCAGACCAGGCAGCTGATGGTGTTCGAGGGCGGGCGCCTGATGCATCGCTTCCCAGCTGCGGTGGGAACCGAAGGTTGGGAAACACCCGCCGGTACACATCAGGTGCTGGAGAAGGTGTCCCAGCCCATCTGGCAGCACCCCGGCAATGGCACCCATGTGGGGCAGGGACCCGCCAATCCCCTTGGGTCCCGCTGGATTGGTTTTTACCGGGACTGCACCCCCAAACAGAACGCCTGGGATGGGGAGCGCTATCTCACGGTGAATGGCTGCACCGTGGCTGGCTTCCATGGCACCCCCCACCGCTGGACCGTGGGCCGGGCCGTCTCCCACGGCTGCGTACGGCTGTTTGAGGAGAACGTGCAGAAGGTCTTCGACCTGGTGGAGGTGGGAACTCTGGTGACGGTTCTGCCCTAGAGACCGCCCGTAGAGTTGCGCCCACTTGAATCCGGTTTCGACCATGCGGGTGCTGTTTGCTGCGGCCGAATGTGCCCCGATGGTCAAGGTGGGTGGCATGGGAGATGTGGTGGGCTCCCTGCCTCCGGCCCTCACTCCCCTGGGCCACGACGTGCGGCTGATCATGCCCGGCTATGGGCGCCTCTGGAGCCTCCTGTCGATCCCCTCTGAGCCGATCTGGCGGGGTCACACCATGGGGACCGACTTCGCCGTTTACGAAACCCGCCATCCCAGCAATGGCCTCACTCTGTATCTGGTGGGGCACCCGGTCTTTGATCCGGAGCGCATCTACGGAGGTGAGGACGAAGACTGGCGATTCACCTTTTTTGCCAGTGCAGTTTCCGAATTTGCCTGGAACCACTGGAAGCCAGACATCCTCCATTGCCATGACTGGCACACCGGCATGATCCCGGTCTGGATGCATCAGGACCCGGACATCAGCACGGTGTTCACCATCCACAACCTCAAGTACCAGGGCCCCTGGCGCTGGAAGCTTGATCGCATGACCTGGTGTCCCTGGTACATGCAGGGGGACCACACCATGGCGGCTGCCCTGCTGTATGCGGACCGGGTCAATGCTGTCTCGCCCACCTATGCCCAGGAGATCCGCACCCCGGAATACGGCGAAAAGCTTGATGGGCTGCTGAATTACGTCAGCGGAAAACTGCGGGGCATCCTCAACGGGATCGATCAGGACGCCTGGAATCCCGCCACCGACAGCACGCTTCCCGCCAATTTCTCGGCATCGGATCTCAGCGGGCGTGCCCGCTGCAAGCAGCTGCTCCAGGAGCGGATGGGACTGACGGTGAATCCCGACACCTACCTGATGGGCGTGGTGAGCCGGTTGGTGGACCAGAAGGGGATCGACCTGCTCCTGCAGGTTGCCGATCGCGTTCTGGCTTACTCCGATAGCCAGATAGTGGTTTTGGGAACCGGTGATCGGCACATCGAAGCGGGCCTCTGGCAAATGGCCGCTCGCCATCCCGGCCGCTTTGCGGTGTTCCTTACCTACGACGACGCCCTCTCCCGCTTGATTTACGCCGGTAGCGATTCCTTCTTGATGCCGAGTCGCTTTGAGCCGTGCGGCATCAGTCAGCTCCTGGCCATGCGCTATGGCTCCATTCCGGTGGTGCGCCGGGTGGGTGGCCTGGTGGATACCGTTCCGCCCCACGACCCCAGCCATCACAGCGGCACCGGCTTTGGCTTTGATCGCTACGAGCCCCTCGACTTCTACACCTCGATCGTCCGCTCCTGGGAGGCGTACCGCCATCAGGACAGCTGGAAGGAGTTGCAGCGCCGTGCGATGCAGAGCGACTTCAGCTGGACCCGTTCAGCCCTGGACTACGACCGCATGTACAAAGAGGTCAAGGGAGTGAAAGAACCCACCCCCGATGCCCAGGTGGTTGAACAGTTCTCCCAGGGGCAGCAGGCAGACCCCAGTCGCCGCAATGGCGATCATTTTGAAGGTGATGGAGCGGGGCTGGAGCCTTCCGCCCGGGCCCGAAATCCGCTTTCGTTGCTGCGACGCCGTAACGCCCGCTGAGCTCCACCCGCCCTACGGATTCGGACCGGTCGTTGCGATCCAGCAATCTGCCGGTCCCCTATCGCAATCCCTGGGGGCAACTCGGGGATGATCTGCGTGCCATCGGGGCCGATACACGCCTTCGTGGTTGGGCGCTCTGGCGGCGCAATGCTCAAGGGCAGCTCTGGAGCCCGGCCTGGTGGCCGACTGATCTGGTCCCGATCTTCTGGCCTCTGCTGCTGACGGCAAGCGTCGCTCTGTTGCTCTCCGCGGTGCTCTGGATCACCTCGCTCCCGCAGCCCCGCATCCCACCACCCCCAAGCACGGGTGTGCCCGATGGACCGGCCGCGGTCATCCCGGAGCCTCTGCCGCTGGATCCGTCGTCATTGGAGCTGGACTCCCAAGCCATCTCTGAACGTGAGGACACGCCAGATCAGGGCGCCCTCGAGACAGACAAGCCTGTGCTGGTAGAGCCTGCGCTGCCGCCTGAAGGCCTCGCTCCACCCCCCGTTGACCCTCTTCTGGAGCTGATTCAGCGGCCTGAGGCCGATGGCTTGTTGCAAGCTGCCGAGGCCGTACCGGAGCAATCTCTGCTGGTGCTGCGCTTGCGGCCGGCCTTCCCCGCCCTCTCCCCCGGCGAACAACAAAGGCGAGCTCTGCAATGGCAGGAGTGGGCCTCTGCTTTGGGCTACGAGCACCTCGAGCTGCGCGATTCGCACTCTGGCCTCGTTGCGCGGGATGCCCTGGTGGGAGAAGGCATGATCGTGCTCCTTGATCCCTCCTAGGTCTTCCCCATGCAGCTCGGCGACTTGCTTGCCTGTTGGGGGGAACCCAAGGGCACTCTGTCTCCGCTGGACCCACTGGAGCCGTTGGGTCCCATTTGCACCGATAGCCGCCAGCTCGCTGCTGGGCAGCTGTTCGTCCCCCTCGTCGGAGAGCGTTTTGATGGACATGCGTTCCTGCCGCAGGCGGCAGCCATCGGCGCCCAGGCTGCGTTGGTGCAAAGGGATCGTGCTGAAGCAGTGCCCCCGGGACTGCTCCACTGGCTCGTCGATGACACCTTGGATGCCTATCAGCAGTTGGCGTTGCTCCATCGCCGGCAGCTCAGGCTCCCGGTCGTTGCTGTCACTGGATCAGCTGGGAAGACCACGACCCGTGAATTGATCCGTGCCGCCCTGGCCCCGCTTGGGGAAGTGTTGGCCAGCAGTGGCAACGAAAACAACGACATCGGTGTGCCCCTCACCCTGCTCAAGGCCCAAACCAGCAACGCGGCTGTGGTGGTCGAGATGGGCATGCGCGGTCTTGGTGAGATTGACCGGCTCAGCCGCACAGCAGAGCCCGATGTGGCGGTGATCACCAACATCGGCACGGCCCACATCGGACGCCTGGGTAGCCGGGACGCGATCGGCCAAGCCAAGTGCGAGATCACCAGCGCCCTCAAGCCCGATGGCCTGGTGGTCATTCCGGCGGGGGATCCCCTGCTCGAGCAGGCTCTGGCTCGGGTGTGGGTCGGTCGGATCTGCCGGGTGGCGCTC
>JAURGL010000048.1 GCA_030833825.1 Vulcanococcus sp. SFB_649D_100_25
AAACATCGGTCTAACTTGGTGCCCCCTCGGCCCCAAGCGATGACCAGCGGCGCGCTTCAGATCGCTCTCGACAAGCCTTTCAGCGATCAAAAGCCGGGGACATCAGGTCTGCGCAAAAGCAGCCGGCAGTTCGAAACACCCCACTACCTCGAGAGCTTCATCGAAGCGATCCTCCGCACCGTCCCCGGTGTCGCCGGGGGCACCCTGGTGGTCGGGGGTGACGGACGCTACGGCAACCGCCGCGCGATCGAGATCATCAGCCGCATGGCCGCTGCCCATGGCGTGGCACGGATCATCACCACCACCGGCGGCATCCTCTCCACCCCCGCGGCCTCCCATCTGATTCGCCAACACCAGGCGACGGCCGGGATCATCCTGTCCGCCAGCCACAACCCAGGCGGCCCCGATGGTGATTTCGGCGTCAAGGTGAACGGCGCCAACGGCGGCCCGGCTCCTGAGTCGCTCACGGATGCGATTTACGCCTGCACGCAGAGCCTCGATGGCTACCGCGTCTGTGATGGGATCAGCGTCGACCTCGATCGGGCCGGCAGCCAGTCCATTGGTGACCTCCAGCTGGAGGTAATCGATGGGGTGGATGACTACATCGCCCTGATGCAGAAGCTCTTCGACTTCGATCAGATCCGCGACCTGATCCAAAGCGACTTCCCCATCGCCTTCGATGCGATGCATGCGGTCACGGGCCCCTATGCAACCCGCCTGTTCGAGGGTCTGCTGGGAGCCTCCGCTGGCACGGTCCGCAACGGCACCCCCCTCGAGGATTTCGGTGGCGGACATCCAGATCCGAACCTCACCTATGCCCATGACCTTGCTGAGCTGCTGCTGAAGGGTGATCGCTATCGCTTTGGGGCTGCCTGCGACGGGGATGGGGATCGGAACATGATCCTGGGCCAGCAGTGCTTCGTGAACCCAAGTGACAGCCTGGCGGTGCTCACGGCCAACGCCACCCTGGCCCCGGGTTACGCGAAGGGCCTCTCTGGGGTCGCCCGCTCGATGCCCACCAGTGCCGCCGTGGATGTGGTGGCCAAGGAGTTGGGGATCGCCTGCTTTGAGACCCCCACCGGCTGGAAATTCTTTGGGAACCTGCTGGATGCCGGTCGCATCACCCTCTGCGGCGAGGAGAGCTTCGGGACCGGCAGTGACCACATCCGCGAGAAGGATGGCCTTTGGGCCGTCCTGTTCTGGCTGCAGATCCTGGCCCGCAAGCGCTGCTCGGTGGCCGAGATCATGAGCGACCACTGGAAGCGCTTCGGCCGCCACTACTACTCACGCCACGACTACGAAGCGATCGCCAGCGACGCGGCACACGGCCTCTACAACCGCGTCAAAGAGATGCTGCCAACCCTGGTGGGCCAGAGCTTCGCTGGACGGACCATTGCCACCGCCGATGATTTCGCCTACACCGATCCGGTCGATCAGTCCCTCACCAGCGGCCAGGGCCTGCGCCTGCTCCTGGACGACGGCAGCCGGGTGGTGCTGCGCCTCTCGGGAACCGGGACCCAGGGGGCGACGCTTCGGGTGTATCTCGAGAGCTATGTGCCCCCCAACGGCAACCTGGATCAAGACCCCCAGGCTGCGTTGGGCGATTTGATCACCGCCATCGATCAACTGGCGGAGATCAGGACCCGCACGGGCATGGATCGCCCCACCGTGATCACCTGATCAGCTCAGCTCCAATGCTGAACGGGGCCGCATCCGCAACGCCCGCACACCCCCCAGCAGGACCAGCACCACGAAGGTGAGCAACATCCTGTTCTGGGAGCCAACCACGCCGCACAGGTAGGCGGTCACCATCCCGGTCACGGCCACCAGGCACGTGCCGCCCACCAGGTACCGCCGAAGCCGAGAAGCGCCCGGCAGCTCCACACAGAGACTGGATACCGCCACCAGGCCGTACACCAACAGGAACCCGAGCACGGTGAAGCCGCCAAACAGGGCAAAAACCTGATTGATCGTCAGATTCAGGCTGACCACCAGGGCCCCACCCAGAACCAGGGGGACCCCGAGGGCGAGCAGGGCTGCCGCTGGGGTTCCGTAACGAGGATGCACCCTGGCCAGTTGAGACGGCAGCAGCCGCTGTTCGGCCAGGCCGTAGGCCAGGCGGGTCAAGGCGGTCAGCGAACCCAGGCAGGAACCGAATAGACAGAGCACAGCACCGGCCTTAATCCAGAGACCCGCGCCGGGGCGACCCAGCTGTTCGGCCAAGGCGCTGAGTGGGTCAAGGCCCTGACGGGCGGCCTCAGGAAGCCAGCCAAGCCCCTCCGGCAGAAAGGCGCCCCACACCATGAACAACCCCCCGGCCAAAAGCAACGCGGTGCGGATCCCGATGGGTACCGCTCGATCCGGATCCAGAGCTTCACGACCAAGGTTGGCCGCACTTTCAAAGCCGAGAAAACTGAGGACCGCAACCATCAGGCCCGATCGAACCTGCTCGGCAGAGTCGGCCATCGGATTCAGCGCCCGAAGATCCGACACCCCCCAGCCATCACGAACGATCAGAAGCGTGATGGCCAGGATGATCAGCGCCGAGATGGTTTCGGTGACCAGCATTGTGCGGGTGGAGAGCTGCACATCTCTGCGCGTCAGCTCCAGGCAGCCCACACCACCCAGCAGGTAGGCAACCAACCGCGGGCCATGCCAGCCAAGGTGCTGAAGCAACTGCTCAAGGAAGTCCCCGAAGAACACCAGACAGATCATCAAGATGGCGCCATAACCCAGCAGAAGCATCCAGCTGGCGACAGCCCCCGTGCGCGGCCCAAGACCCGCAGCCACGTAAGCGGCGATCCCATTGGAGCTGCCTGGCAAATGGCGAAACAGGACCAGCGTTTCGCCGACCAGCAGCATCAGGACCAGCGCGAGTCCATAGCTGATCCAGGTGGCCTCTCCCGCGGTCCGCATCGCCTCCGGAATGTTGAAAACCGCCGTCAGGGTGAGTCCCACGGTGCCCACCGCCTGGGCAGTGACGGCCCCCGGGCCAAGACAGCGGCGCAGGGCTGGGGCCATCGATCAGGCCTTCTCCTCTTGGCTACCAGAGATCCCAGCCAGCGGCCTCATCGTTTCGCCCCAGGCACCACAGAAACCCGAGGCGATGACCACCCCAACCGCGAGGACGGGATAGACAAGTGCAGCACGAAGCAGCCGACGACGGTCGCTCCTTTGAGGACAAACAAGGTTGTAGCCGGGTGGAGGAGAGTGCAGGCTTCTCACAGCGGATGGGAGACGTTAACTCTCCTGCAGGGAGGTTTCAGAGCGACCGAACCAGCGCTCCTCCAGGTTCTTGATCGCCACATAAAACGGCGGGACAACCCCCAGCGAGAGCACCGTGGCCACCAGCAGACCACCGAAGATCACAGTGCCCAAGGACTGCTGACTGTTGGCTCCGGCAGTGGTCGCGACCACAAGGGGAAGGAAGCCAGCCAGTGAGGCGATGGCGGTCATCAAGATTGGACGCATCCTCGATTCCGCTGCGGCCATGGCCGCCTCAGGAATGGTCATGCCGGCTTCGAGATGTTGTTCAGCCACCTCAACAATCAGGATGCCGTTTTTGGCCGCCAGGCCAATCAAGGTGACGAGACCCACCTGGGCATAGATGTTGAGATCGATCGAGCGGAGAGCCAGGAACACCAAGGCTCCGAGCATGGCCAGAGGCACCGTCATCAAGATGATCACCGGCGTCACATAGCTCTCGTATTGCGCCGAGAGGACCAGGTAGACAATCAGGATGCCCAAGGCAAACACCAACACGCTGGCGCTGCCGGCGGAGAGCTGTAGAGCCGCAATACCGGTAAAGGCATAGCCAATGTTGTTGAAGTCAAGGCTGTTAAAGATCTGCTGAATCGCCGTGAGCGCCTGACCTGAGCTCTTGCCAATCGCCTCAGCTCCCTGGACCAAAATGGTGCGGTAAAGGTTGTAGTGGCTGATCACCGGCGGTGCGCTGGTGAGATCCGCCTCAGCGAACTCGGACACCTGAACGAGTTTGTTATCGCGGCTGCGAACGTAGTAGCTGAGGATATCGTCGAGGTTGCTGCGCTGATCAGGCTGCGACTGCACATAGATGTTGCGCACCTGTCCACTCTCATAGGTCAGGCCTGAGTAGTTGCCCCCTGCCAGCACCGCGATGGTCTGCATCGCCTGTTGGAAATCGACGTTGAGGGAACCCAGGATCGAACGATCGATCTTTAGACCAAAGGCGGGTGCACTGGGGACGAACTGGGTATAGAGGCTGGAGAACTCACCACTGGCCTGTCCGCTACTGACCAACTGCTGAGCCAGATCATTGAGCTGGGTGAAGGTGTAGGCGCCGTTACTCAGATCGTTGAACTGGAAGTAGAAGCCACCCTGGGCGGAAAAACCCGGAATCGCAGGAGGCTGGGCAGCCACCGCCAGGCCGGTGTCGAATTGGGAGAGCTTTTGATTGAGCCTCGCCACAATCGCAGGAGCCTTGTTGGATGCGCCGGAGCGCTCCTCGAGAGGCTTGAAGCCATAGAAGAAGAGGCCCTGATCAGGGCTGTTGCCGTTGAACCCAGCACCGCTGATCACGCTGCCAGAAACGATGTCTTCTTCCTCATCCAAGACCTTGGCGATCTGCTCAGCGACTTTCTGGGTCTGAGAGAGAGAAGCACCGTTTTGGAGCTGGAAAATTCCGAGGCCATAGCCTTGATCCTCTTCAGGGATGAAGGCCGAAGGCAGAGCATTAAAAGCAATCGCCGTGACGACGATGCCGCTGGCGAGACCCATCAGGATCAGTCTGCGGCGATCAATCAGCACCTTGAGCAAGCGGGCATAGGCCTGCTCAAGGCGGTGAAACGCGTTGTTGAAGCCATCAAAGATCGAGGCGAGGCGGCTTCCGGCGAAACCAAACAGCAGCACCCCAAAGATGTAGGCACCGAAGCCGAAGGAAGCGGCACTGAAGCGCCCAAAGGCCAGGCCAATCACGATTCCTGCCACCGTCCAACTCCAGCCCTGGGGTTTGGGCGGTTTCTCTGACTTGAGAAGCAAGCCCGCCATCATTGGCGAGAAGGTCAGGGCGTTGAAGGTCGAGATGGCGATCGCGAAGGCGATCGTGAGGGCGAACTGGCGGTAGATGATCCCGATACCTCCCGGATAAAAGGCCACCGGCACGAACACAGCCATCAACACCAGCGAGGTGGCGATCAGGGCCCCGATCAGTTCCCCCATGCAGGCGAGTGCCGCCTGGCGGGGTCGCATGCCGTTCTCCAGGTTTTTGGCCACGGCTTCGATCACCACGATGGCGTCATCCACCACGAGACCGGTGGCCAACACCAGGCCCAGCAAGGTGAGCTGGTTGATGGAGAAGCCAAAGGCCTTAATGAAGGCAAAGGTCCCCACCAGTGAGATCGGGATGGCCAAGCTCGGCACCACGGTGGCCCGCCAGTCCTGCAAGAACAGGAACAGGATCACCAGGACCAGCACGATGGCCAGGCCCAGGGCGTCGGTGACGCCGTCAACAGCGGATTCAATGAACTGACCGACGTTGTAGATCTCGGTGACGGTGATCCCGGGAGGCACCTGGCTGCGGAACTGATCCATCAGCGCCACCACCGCCTCACTCACCTGCAGCGCATTGCTCTCCGGGGTCTGATACACACCCACCGTGATGGCCGGATGATTGGCGATGTCCACACCAGCGGTGGCAAAGGTGTTGAAGCCATAGGAGGCCTCACCGACATCCCGGAGGCGCAGCAGATTGCCCGCAGGCGATTTGCCAACGATCAACTGGTTCAACTGCTCAACAGAAACAAGGTTTCCGTTGTCTTCGACAAGGATGGGGTAAGTGAACATCTGGCTCCCGCCCGCCGGCGGACCGCCCACCAGACCACCAATGGCGACAGAGTTCTGACTGCGTACAGCAGAGACCACTTGATCCGCTGTGAGCTGGTTCGCCGTGAGCTTGTTGGGGTCAACAAACAACCAGAAGGCTGGGTTGCTTCCACCAAACAACGTGGCCTGGGCGACTCCTGGAATGCGTTCGAGCTGGTAGTAGAGCTGCTCGTAGATCAGGCCATTGATGTAGGCCCGATCGAACTGACCCTGACTGGAGCTCACCTGGTAGGCAAGCAGGATCGAAGGGGTGGTCTGCAACACCGAGACGCCCGTACTGCTCACCTGCGATGGCAGCTGAGGCATCGCCAGGGACACGCGGTTCTGTACGTTCACCTGGTCGATGTTGATGTCGGTCTCTTCGTCAAAGAAGACATTGACCGTGCTTGAGCCTGTATTGGTGCTCAAGGATGAGATGTAGGCCGCACCGGGAACACCATTGATCTGCTGCTCCAGCACATTGGTGACAGCCTGCTCCGTCACAAGGGAGTTGGCGCCGCCGTAGTTGGCGGTGACTTGAATCTGAGGCGGCGCAATATTGGGGAGGTTCTCAATCGGCAGCGTGGGGATGGCGATTAAGCCAATCAAGACGATCAGGATGCTGCAGACGGTCGTGAGAACCGGACGCTTGATGAAATTATCGGAAAGCGACATGACAGGTTCTCAGTTCGCGGCCGCAGGACCAATCTTGACCGGCAAACCCGTGCGCAAGAGCGCCGTATTGCTGACCACAATGCGCTCACCCTTTTGGAGACCGGAAATCAACGGATAGCGGTCACCCTGGAGCTGACCCAGTTGAACAGGAACCTGCACCACGATCGGGGTTGATGGCGGCAGGGCTTCAAGCTTTTTCTTTTGAGCCTCAGGCACTGTCGTTGAAGCCTTGATCTTGGGAAGTGCCTGAGAGAGGGTGACGACCTTATAGACAAAGGGCTGCTGGGCCTGCATCAGGACAGCATTGACCGGGACGGACAGTTGACGAGTGCTTCCGGTAATGATCCTGTTCTTGACATACTGCCCCGTCTTCAAGTTGCCAGAAGCATTGGGGAAAGCCGCCTTCACCAGCACCGTATTGGGCGAGGAGCTTTCACCGCTGACACCGAAGTAGGGGGAGATGAAGACCACCTTGCCTTTCGCTGTGAGCGGTGGATTCGTCTGCGTCTGCAACGCAACAGGCTGACCCAGCTTCACCTGCAGAGCCTGGGTTGCCGGCACATCCATCAAAGTCCAGAGGTTGGCATTGTCGACAATTCCTGTGATGGCCTGCCCCTGCTTGACATAATCGCCGATCTTCACCGTATCGAGGTCACCAATTTCCCCACTGATCGGAGCGGTGACGTATTTATATCCAAGTGTGGCCGCGTCAGCTTTGACCTTGTCGCGGGACTGAATAGCCTGGGTCACATATTGATCACGCTGCTTGGTTGAGACAGCTCCCTGTTCGTTCAAAAAGATATAGCGCTCTGCATTCAGGCGATCCTTACGAGCTTCGGCCTGGGACGCATTCAATTGAGCCGTCTGCTGGACGTTGTCCAGCACCAGGATTCGCTGCCCAGCCTTCACCTGCTGGCCCTGGTTCACCAGGATCTTCACCACCCGGCCATCGGTTTCAGGCCGCAATGCAACATCCGTGGTGGAGCTGAGAACGCTGATCACATCAATCGAGGGATTGAAGTCGGCCTCACCGACGCTCTCCACCTGCACCGAGAGCGGGGTTTTCGCCGGCGGCTTAGCTCCACAACTCGCCAGCAGGGCGATCAGAGGAAGTGGGGCCAGGCTGCGCCGCACGGCTGTCGTTCAGATCTCTGGAACTTAGGGAGGAACAAGAGCTTTTTGCATCGCATGATGGACATCGACACCCCAGGCCGTGCAGTGTGAGTGATCTGTTCAGCCATCACGGTGCGCAGCTGCGGCAACAGCTGGCCCCCTTGGCCGATCGGATGCGGCCCCTCTGCCTGGACGACTTTCAGGGCCAGGAGGAGATCCTTGGCCCCGGTCGTCTACTGCGGCGGGCCATTCAGGCGGATCGCCTTGGCAATTTGATCCTGTACGGCCCGCCTGGGGTCGGTAAAACCACCCTGGCGCGCATCATCGCCGCCAGCACCCGGGCTCACTTCAGCAGCCTCACTGCGGTGCTGGCCGGAGTGAAGGACCTGCGCGGCGAAGTGGAGGAGGCCAAGCGCAGACTCGAACAGCACGGGCTACGCACCCTGCTGTTCATCGATGAGGTGCATCGCTTCAACAGTGCGCAGCAGGATGCCCTGCTCCCCTGGGTGGAGAACGGCACCGTCACCTTGATTGGGGCCACCACGGAGAACCCCTTCTTCGAGGTCAACAAGGCTCTGGTGAGTCGCTCGAGGCTGTTTCGCCTGCAACCGCTGCAGAGCAGGCACCTGCATGAGCTGCTGCAGCGAGCCCTCAGTGACTCGACGCGGGGCTACGGCGAGCGCTACGTGGTGATCGCACCCGAGGCAGCCGACCACTTGGTGGATGTGGCCGGGGGCGATGCCCGCAGTCTGCTCAATGCCTTGGAGCTGGCCGTGGAAACCACGGAGCCCAACAGCGCTGGTGTGATCGAAATCAGCCTGGGGATTGCCGAGGAGTCGATCCAACAGCGGGCGGTTCTCTACGACAAGCAGGGCGACGCCCACTTCGACACGATCAGCGCCTTCATCAAATCCCTGCGGGGCAGCGATCCCGACGCCGCCCTGTTCTGGCTGGCCCGCATGGTGGAAGCGGGCGAGAACCCACGCTTCATTTTTCGCCGGATGTTGATCTCCGCCGGCGAGGACATCGGCCTCGCCGATCCCCAGGCGATGGTGGTGGTGGAAGCCTGCGCCGCGGCCTTTGAGCGGGTGGGCCTGCCGGAGGGGCTCTATCCCCTGGCCCAAGCCGCGCTCTATCTGGCCAGCACGGAGAAGAGCAACAGCCTGCTTGGCTTCTTCGACGCCCTCAAAAGTGTGAAGGCCACCAGCAAGCAGCAGGTCCCCGGCCACCTGCGCGATGCCAACCGGGATGGCCAGGCCTTCGGCGATGGGGTGGGCTATCGCTACCCCCACGCCTACGCCGAGCACTGGGTTGCGCAGCAGTACCTCCCCGGCAACCTGCAGGGACAGGTGTTCTGGCAGCCGGGAGAACTGGGCTGGGAAGGAGCGCGCCGCCACCTCCTGCAAGCGAGGCGTGCGGCACAACTCGCTGCAGCGGTGGAACACCAACAGGAACTCGGGGAGATCTTCAGCAGCAGCCCTGACGATCCCGCCCTGGAGCGCTGGCTGCAACGGCAATCCGGCAGCGAGGGTGAACGCCTCGATCGCCTCCGCCGCAATCTCTGGAGCGAGGCCAGCTGGCAGCGCCATGACCGGGCGTTGATCCTCGAGGCCCACTCCCTGCTCTGGGCCCTCGATCCCCTCCAACAAACACCGGAAGGAGGCGTGGTGATTCAGGCAGCCAGCCCCGCAGACGCCGAACGATTGGAGGCGCAGCTGCAGCTGCTCGACAGCCTGCAACGCCCACAGCTGCTGCGCGGGAGCCTCTCAGAACTAAGGCAGCAGCTGGAGCTTGACCAACGCTTCGAATGGATCGGTGGACGGCATCCGTTCAAGCAGAGCTCTCCCTCTGAGCTGCCATCGCTTGCGGATCAGCTCAGCGCGCTGGCCGCTCCGGGCTGTGAACTCCGCCTTCTGTTCACGCAACCTCTGGTGGGACCGGCGGCAGCCCTCCTGCAACTGCAGCAGCTGCCTCCAGATCTACAACCACTGCTGCAGAAAGCTGAGCAGCTGGAGCGAAGCGATCTAGCCCAGGCCCCAGATCCTGCGGCCCTGGAGCAAGCCCTCAGCGCGCACGGCTGGCAGTTGCACTGGAAGCGATGGGAGGAATCCCTTGAACTGCCCTTGAATGCGGCCCTGGTGGAACGCTGGTTTGGGGCCAAGGCCCTCTACAGACAGCGACTGCAGGGAGCCTTGAAACCGAAAGAGCTCGACCGGCTGGCCGCCGAGCTGAAAACGATGGCAACTCCGGGACTCCCCCAACGGCTGGGGCACGCTCTATTGATCGGCAAACAAAAAGCCCCGGCTGAGCCGGGGCTTTGAAACAGTCAACGCAGAGTTGCGTTGGTGATCACCAGAGACCGCGCACAGGGGCAACCTTGGCCGGAGCAGGAGCTTCGGCGGTGTAGGCCGCGATGCAAGCGGGGGTGTTCATGTACCAGCTCAGCAGCGAAGTGGCACGCTGGCTGTTGTTGATGTCGTTCACATCGCACACCTTCATCGAGCCCTGCAGACGCTGGTCGGTGGGCAGCTTCTTCATCATCCCGTAGCTCGACAGCTTGCCGTCGGCGGAATCAAGAATGATGGCGCTACGCACGGCCTGAAGGCTGTGCTGCTGGCTGTAGTAAGGGGTGTAGTTGTTCTGCTGAATGCTCTCCAGCAGGAACTGTTGGCCCTTGGGGGAATAGAGGAAGTTGGCCACAGCGGCCACATCCACGTCGTATTCCTTCTGCAGGCCGGCCTGCAGCTCATCCTTCGACCAACCGGACAGATCCGAGAGGTCCTGAGGAACCGGGTTCGCGATCACCTCAGTGCCGCCCAGGGGCAGCAGGGTGTTCGAGCGAACGAAGCCGTAGCTCACCGCACGGGCGGTTTGGGTCGGCAGCTCACCGGAAGGCAGGATGAAGGTCGGAGCACCGAAGCGAACGCCGGATTGATCCGAGTTGAGGGTGGTGGGACCTGATTGGGGGATGGCCTGCGCGGACAGGCCCGCCATCAGAAAACCAACACCAGCCAAGGGAAGGAGTGCCTTGCGCATGGGTTTGCGAGAGAAGACATCCCCGGTATGGCGAGGCTGAGGTAGCGAGCACGACGAAGTGCTCTTTGTTTTAAGAATTACCCACGTAAAAAATCATCTCCAGCGGGCTGAGGCGACCCCATCGCCCACCGCGGCGCAGCACCAACCGTCCTGCAGACGGAAGGCGCAACCGGGCTTCCAACCCCGTTCCAGGTGGAACAGCTCCTGCCGGTCGTGGTCCCAGCACCAATGGCGAAGGTCGCTCGCCAGCGTGGTGCCGCGCCACTTGATCGCAGCCTCCTTCCTCACCCAGCTCTCGAGCACACGGGCCGGGCGTGCAGGCCATGGCAGCCGCATCAGCTCCTCCACGTCGCTCCCACCCGCCCCCGCCCCCCGCACCGCGTCCCGAATCTTCAGCACATACTCTGCGTTTTTCCCACTCGGCC
>JAURGL010000049.1 GCA_030833825.1 Vulcanococcus sp. SFB_649D_100_25
CCTCGCCAGAGCCCCGCGCCAGCGACGCGGTTGTGGATGTCCAGGTGAGTGAGATTCGCGATGAGAACTGAGCTCAGGCTTCAGTTTGACGCGCCATCTCGGCAAGTCTGCGCTCGCGTAAAAACAGGAAGAAGGGAGCGGCAAAGGCAAAGGCGATCGTGACGGCGCTGAGCAGCACGAGCCAGAGGTGTTTCATCTGTAGCCGCTTGCTCTCGACGACCATCCAGATCGTGACGGCCGAGGCCCCCACCATCAGATCCCGTGACAGCGATTGGGCGGCCGGGTTGGCATTTGCCAGTGCGATGAATTGCCCGAGATCAAAGCTGGATCCGTAGTCACGGATGAAATCGAGATTGGCCATCCATGGCAGGACCCCTCCGGCCACGGCCAAGGCCAGGTACAGCCAGCTCAACCGGCTCTGTTGGCTTCTTGGGGCGCTCATCGTTGGATCTCAGCTGTTCTTGGCCTCCCATTCGACCACTTCCTGCTCGACAAGATCCAGCAACCCCTCGCAGCGATCGGCGTAGGCCTGGGCTCGTCGATACAGCCCCGCCATCTGCTCCACCTCCAAGTCGGTCGATTGGAGCTGGCTGAGGGCCAGTTCCAAGGCGGTGCTCGCCTCCTGGTAACTCAGGCCCTCGATCTCCTTGAGCCATTCCCCCCATTGCTGTTCCGCCGCGTCCGGGGCGCTCGCCTTGCCCGTTGAGCGGCTGCGTTTGGGTTTCGCTTTGCTCTCGCTCATCTCTGTTGCTGCACCTGCTCCACCACGGCATCGATCTTGCCGTCGACCAGCTCCAGATGGATGGCGTCTCCAGGGTTCAGGTTGTTGGTTGATCGAAGCACCCGTCCATCGTTGCCCCGCACAAGGGCGTAGCCCCGCTCCAGCATGTGCTGCGGCGACAGGGCTTTCAGCAGTTCGAGGCGGTGCCGTAACCGCTCCCGCTGCCTGTCCAGCAGGGCTTGTGGGTGGAGTTGCAACAGGCGTTGCCTCCGGTGTTCCTGCTGACCGCGTTCCTGCTGCAGGCGGTGATGGAGGACCTGCCGCAACATCGACCGTTTCTGCTGAAGCCCCATCCGAAGGGTTGCTCGATCCGGCAGGAGCGCCACGATCGCTGCGGTGGGGGTGGCGGCCCGGTAGTCCGCCACCAGGTCGGCCACGGTGGTGTCGTCCTCATGCCCCAACCCAGTGACCACAGGGATCGGGCAGGCCGCTAGGTCGCGGGCGAGCTGTTCGTCGTCAAACACCGCCAGGTCCTCCCGGCTGCCTCCTCCACGCGCCAGAACAATCGCCTCAAGGCCGAGAGTGCTGGCGGCGGCGATCACCTCCTCAAGGCGACTCCGAATCTGGGCAACAACGGGGCCCTGCACGGGGATTGGCACCACATGCAGCCTGGTTTCAGGCCAGCGCTCGCGGGCGGTCCGGAGCATGTCCGCCAGGGCAGAGCTGGGGACGCTGGTGAGCAGGGCCACCGCCTTGGGCATGGCAGGCAGGGGACGCTTGCGCTCCGCCGCCAGCAGTCCCTCCGGTTCCAGCAGCCCGCAGACCCGTTCAAATTGCCGCAGGACCGCACTGAGGGCAGGACGCACATCCAGGACCTGCACGCAGAGGTTTGCTCTGGCGGCCCAGAAGTTGAGCTTGCCCACCACGATCACCCCGTCGCCTTCGCTGGGCTGGTAGCTGAGCCGCTCCCGCTGCGAGGCCCAGACCACCGCTGAGATCGAAGCCTGCTCATCCACGAGGGTGAGCCAGAGATGGCCTTTTTTGAGCTGCGGGCGAGACACCGTGGCCTCGAGCAGAAAGCGGGGTGCGAACCCTCTCTCCAGGAGTGATCCGATCGCCTGGTTCAGCTCGGCAACGCTGTACCTCGGAATGCCTGACTCGCTGCTCAAGGCCCTACCGCTTCAGCGTTCCAGCTGCCGGTAGCACTGCCACCAGTACAGGCACACCAAGCTGCCGAGGGCTGCCACCACCTGGCCCACCGGGTGGTCGATCCGGATAGCCCCAACGGTGGTGATCACAAGGGCCGAGCTCAGCAGGCGTGCCCCATCGCGTCGGTTTTTGGCGTAGAAGCGGGCCAGGGCTCAGGGGTGCTCACAGGTGAGGTCAGTTTGACCCACGAATCCCCTGCGTCTTGCCGATACCGTTGGCGCTCCGTGTGCCCTGCCTCTGTGATCCCTGCCCGGCAGCTTCTGCAGAGCCAACTGTCAGCCCCGCTGCCGGAGCATCCTGAGCTGGTGCTGGTCACGGATCTAGATGGCACCCTGCTGGGGGGAGCCAGCGAGGAGCGGCGCAGCTTCTACCGCTGGCTGGCGGAACAGCGGGAGCGGGTCCTGCACGTCTTCTGCACAGGCCGTGACCTCGAGGCGATCGCTGATGTTCTGCGGGAGGACGAACCCCTGGGACTGTCTGCCCCCCATCTGGTGATTGGGGATGTGGGCTGCACCGTGGCCTGCGGGGCCTCACTATTGCCCGTCCCTTTGGCCGTGGATCCCATCGATGCCCGCTGGCGCGACTTGGAGGCTCCCCTGGCCGCCCTCCTGCAGGATCAACCCGGCCTGAAGCTGCAGCCCTGCAGTTCCAATCGCCGCCTGGCGTATTACGTCGATCTCGAGCTGTTTGATCCAGGGGTGATCGAGCAATTGGAGGCGGCAGGGGCCACCTGCGTCCTCTCGGATAACCGCTACTTCGACGTCCTCCCTGCCGGGGTGAACAAAGGAGCCACCCTCCTGGCCCTGCTGGAGTGGCTGGAGGCTGACCACGCCGCCGTGGTCACCGCTGGTGACACCCTCAACGACCTGGCGATGTTTGAGACGGGCCTCAAAGGGGTGATGGTGGGTAACGCTGAACCGGCCTTGGTGGCGCACCTGCCCAGCTTGCCATCGGTGTACCGCGCCCAGGCCGCCGGCTGCGCGGGCATCGCCGAGGGCCTCCGGCACTTTGGTTTTGATCACCTCTGGGATTGACCCTGCTCCAGGCGGCGCTTGGTGAGCGCGGTGGGCAGTGCAGTGGCGGGGTCGTCGGGCCAGGGGTGCTTGGGGTACCGCCCTCGCAGCTCGCGCCTGACCTCCCGGTACGCGCCCGCCCAGAACCCCGCCAGATCCTGGGTGATGGCCGCAGGGCGCCCGGCCGGTGAGAGCAGGTGCACGGTCACGGGCAATCGCCCCTCCAGAACCCGGGGGGTCTGGGCGGCTCCGAACAGCTCCTGCAGCTTGACGGCCAGCACCGGTGCCCCGCTGCTGTAGTCCAGGCTTGCCTGCCGGCCTGAAGGAATAGCCAGGCGGGTCGGCAGCAGGGTCTCCAGCTCCGCGCGCCGGCTCCACTCCAGTCCGCTCCAGAGGGCTTCGCTGAGGTTGATGCCCTGGAGGTCTTCGCGGCTGCGCATCCCCGGCAGCTGATCGGCCAACCAGCTCAAAGGATCAGCCAGCAGGGCCGCGTCCTGTCGATCCGGCCAGGGGCTGCCCAGCTGGAGGTGGGCCAGGATCAGCCGGCGCTGCAGCTGCCGGCTGGTGGGATCCCAGGGGAGGGCCTCGATCCCCAGCTCCCTGAGTCCCTCCACCATGGCCTCCAGAAGGAGCTCAGCCGGAGCCTCAGGCCAGGGTCTGCGCTCCAGCACCAGTGCCCCCAGCTGCAAGGCCCTTTCGCAGCGAACCCGTTGCGCCTGGGGGTCCCAGCCCACCAGGCTCTGCTCCTGCCCGCCCGCATCCGCCATCTGCAGCAGGGTGTCCCTGGAGAGGGGGAGCGCCAGCTGAATGCGGCAGTTGCTCCCCGCCCCATCGGCCCGGGCCACCGCCAAGGCTTCGCAGCTCAGCAGTGGGTCGCTGGGGTGCAGTTCTGCCCCACGGCCCCCTCGCATCAGGAAGCGGCCAGGGCTGCCGCCGCGCTGGAGGCTCACCCGCTCGGGGTAGGCGGTGGCAACCAGCTCCGCGGCGATTGCTGCGCTGTCATGGGTTGCGGAGCTGGGCTTTTCGGCGCCGATCTGCCGGAGCAGTTGGGCCTGCAGTTGTTGGATCGCCTGACGGCGTGGGTCTCTGCCAGGGCTTTGCAGCCAATCCAGCCGTCGCATCAGATCGCAGCCAGCCTCCCGTGGATCGAGGGGATCCCTCTCGCTCAGCAGGGCAGCGAGGGCACAGCCGAGCTCCGGCGCACCCAGCTCCTGGGATTTCAGCAGCAGTTGGGCCAGGCGAGGGTGCAGGCCCACCTGGCTGATCCGGCGCCCATGGGCACTCAGTTGCCCTTGCTCGCTCAGGGCCCCCAGTTGCTGGAGAAGCTCCTTCCCCTCGAGCAGGTGGGGGCGCGGGGGGGGCTCCAGCCAGGGCAGATCCTCCCCGAGTCCTGCCCCCCACTGGGCCAGTTGCAGCACCAGGGGGGCCGGGTCGGCCTCCAGGAGGGCCGGTGGGTCGAAGGCAGGGCGCCGCTGCTGTTCCGCAGGACTCCAGAGCCGGATCGCCCGCCCGGGCCCCAGGCGCCCGGCGCGGCCTGCGCGTTGCTCCGCACTGGCCTGGCTGGCCGGAACGGTCACCAGGCTCTCCATGCCGCTGCTGGGATCAAACCGGCTGCGCCGGCTCAAGCCGCCGTCGATCACCAGGGTGACCCCGGCAATGGTCAGGGAGCTTTCGGCGATGGAGGTGGCCAGCACCACCTTCCCCTCGGATCCCTGGCTGGCCTCAATGGCCCTGCTTTGGGCGTTCAGCGGCAGGTTCCCGTGCAGCGGGCAGATCTCCAGTCCATCGCTCCATGGGGCCCTGCTGAGCACCTCCTGGCAGTGCTGGATCTCCCGTTGACCGGGTAAGAACACCAACACGGTCTCAGCGGTGCTGCGCTGGTCGATCCAGTGGCTCTCCAGCGCCCGCAGCACCTGCTGGGCCAGGGGTTCGCGATCCCGGGGCGGTTGATGGACGATGTCCACCGGGTGGCTGCGCCCCTCACTGCAGAGCAGGCTGGCTTCGCTGAGCTGCTCCTGAAGGGGCTGCAGATTCAGCGTGGCCGACATCACCAGCAGGCGCAGCTCCGGTGCTAGCAGTGCGCGGGCCTCCCGCAGCAGGGCCAGGGCGAGATCGGCCTCACTGCGGCGCTCGTGAAATTCATCGAAGATCACGCAATCCACCCCGGCAAGGCTCGGGTCGGCCTGGAGCTGCCGCAGGAACAGGCCATCGGTGAGCACCTCAACCCGGGTGGCCGCGGAGACCCGGCTCTCCAGCCGCACCCGGTAGCCAACCCGTTCGCCCACCGACTCGCCCAGCTCCGCCGCCAGGCGCTGGGCGGCCGCCTTCGCCGCGAGGCGGCGCGGTTCGAGCATCAAGATGCGCCCCGAGCAGCCCGTGAGGCCATCCAGGAGGGCTAAAGGCACCCGGGTGGTCTTGCCCGCCCCTGGAGGGGCCTGGAGCAAGAGGCTCCCGCCGGGACCAAGCCGCTGCACAAGCTCCGGCAGCAGCGGCTCAATCGGCAGCGGGATGGCTGAGCTCAGTGGCCGTCAGCGCACGTGGCGGGCGCCGTCCACGGGGTGGTACAGCTCCCCGGTCAGCTCCTCATAGACGATCGCGGGGAGACCCGTTTCAAACATCGTTTGCAGGGCTTCCTTGAGGTAGGGGTTCCAGCCACCGGTGTTCACCTTGCCGTGCCGCACAGTCCAGTCCCAGGTCCCCTGCAGGTCCCGGGGGATGCGCCCCTCGCGATCACGCCGGGCCACCAGATCCTGGGACTCCACCAGGCCCACCAGGATCGGATCCTTGCCATAGGCAGGCGTCAGGATCAGCTCCAGACGCACCGGATCTTCCTTCACCAGCTTCAGCTGGAAGCGCGGGGGCAGCTTGATGGCCTTGAGCACCGCAGCCACGATCCGGGTTCTTTGCTCCACTCGGCCTCCGCCAATGTCTGCTAGCACCCACTGGTTGTACCAGTTGGCGGGGCCCAGCGGGTCCCCAGGGGGTCGTTCAGAGAGGCGGGCTAGTCGTTGTCCTCGCCGAAACGCACCGTCAGAAGGTCGTCTTGGGTGATCTGTCCGTCTTCATCCAGCAACTCGGGATGGATGGTGAGGCGGCCTGTCCGGTCTCCGCTGCTGGTGCGGTTCTGATCCCCGGGCCGGGGCACTGCGGAATAGCCCCGGGCCATGATCCGGAACGCTTGCCACAGCAGGCCCACAAAGCAGGCCCCATAGACCAGGGGCAGCAGCTTGCTGGCGACCAACCCGAGCTCCGCTGTTGTGGCGAGTGTGGTGGCGAGCATGGCGAAGCCGGTGCACCGTGACCCCATCATCGCGTGCCCTTTGGACCTTGCGCGTGCCTGAGCGTTCTGCGTACGGTTTCGAAGCGTTGGTTGTGCCCTGATGGTTGCTGGATCGGCCCGTTGGCTTCCCCTGGCCTTGGCCACCGCCCTCGGGACGGCGGGGATTCCCGCTGCGGCCCTCTCGGCCCCAACGGCGACGTTGTCCAGGCAGTCCTTTGTGGCCGATGCCGTGAAGCGGACTGCCCCTGCGGTGGTCACGATCGACACCGAGCGAACGGTGCTGGTGCCTGGTGGGGCGGTGATCACCCCGTTCCCCTTCAGCGACCCGATGCTGCGTCAGTTCTTCGGGATGCCCCCCGGAGGGGCCACCCGCATCCCCCCCTCCCAGCGCACGGAGCGCGGCCAGGGCAGCGGCGTGCTCTATGACCAATCCGGCCTGGTGCTCACCAATGCCCATGTGGTCGAGGGCAGCACGCGGGTGATGGTGGGTCTCCCCGACGGACGCCGCGTTGAAGGCAAGGTGGTGGGGGCGGATCCGGTGACCGATCTCGCGGTGGTTCGCCTCTCTGGTGGAGGCCCTTGGCCCGTGGCCCAGCTCGGCGATTCCGATGCCCTACAGGTGGGGGACTGGGTGATTGCCGTCGGTAATCCCTTCGGTCTGGATCAAACCGTCACCCTGGGGATCGTCAGCAGCCTCAACCGAAATGCCGCCAAGCTCGGCCTCACCGATAAGCGTCTGCAGCTGATCCAGACCGATGCCGCCATTAACCCCGGCAATTCCGGCGGCCCGCTCCTCAACGCCGACGGGGATGTGGTGGGGATCAACACCTTGGTGCGCTCGGGTCCAGGGGCTGGCCTGGGCTTCGCCATCCCTGTGAACCGTGCCCGCTCGATTGCCCAGCAGCTGGTGAGCAGCGGATCCGTCAGTCATGCCATGGTCGGCGTGGCCCTGGAGCCGGTCCGGGACGCCAATGGGGCGATTGGGCGCGGTGCTCGGGTCCGCAGTGTGATGCCCGGCGGCCCTGCCGCGCGCGGCGGCCTGAAGGATGGTGATGTGGTTCTCGCTGCCGGTGGGGAGCCCGTGGCTGATCCGGCCGAACTCAGTCAGTTGGTGGAGCGCCATGGTGTGGGACGCCCCCTGGTGCTCTCGGTGCAGCGCGGGGGTCAGCAGATCAGCGTCAGCGTGACCCCCGTTGAGCTCTCGAGCCTGATGGCTCGCTGAGACCTATTGCTGCTCGCGCAGCACTTCAACGCAATGGGTCACGCACTCTCCATCGTCGACGGAGCAGGAGGTGATGCACTCGAAGTAGCTGCTCACCGGGTCTGATTCCACCGCTCGGTTGTCAGTCACTGGGAAGGTGCCAAACGCGTTGAAGGCCGATGGAGTGGGTTGGAAACGAGGATCCATGGCCAGCGCGCGGAAGGTGACTTCAACCTACGCACAACTTGTGTCTCGTCCAAGAAAAATGAGTCTTATTGCTTAGCTCTGTGTGAAGTTCCGTGATGCTGCCTGCCCTTAGGCCGCGGCTTTGCGGGCCGCATCCTTGGCCTTCTGTTTGTCTCGCTTGGCCTTGCGCTTGGCTTCCTGCTCTGCGGTCTGTTGGGCGGCCTGCGCTTCTGCGGCTTCTTCTGCTTTTTTCTCGCGGTAGTAGGCGTAATCGCCGCGGTAAAGCACCAGTTCGCCGTCGCGAATTTCGACGATCTTGTTGGCGACGCGGGAGATGAAGTAGCGGTCGTGGCTGACCACTAAGACGGCACCCTCGTACTCGATCAAGGCGTCCTCGAGCATCTGTTTGGCGGGGATGTCGAGGTGGTTGGTGGGCTCATCGAGGACCACCAGATTGCAGGGCATCAGCAGCATCAGGGCCAGGGCCAGGCGCGCCTTTTCGCCCCCGGAGAGTTTCCCAACTTCCTTGAACACGGCGTCGTTGCTGAAGCAGAAGCTTCCCAGCAGGGAGCGCACCTGGGTCTGGGTCCAGTCAGGCACCGCTTCAAACAGGGTGTCGATCACCGTTTTGGAGAGATCCAGGGCCTCGGCCTGGTTCTGCTCGAAGTAGCCGGCGATCACGTTGTGCTCCCCGAGGCCGGCGATCCCTTCGTCGGGCTGCTCGATCCCCATCACCAGCCGCAGCAGGGTCGATTTGCCGGCGCCGTTGGGGCCCACAAAGGCGATGCGATCGCCCCGTTCCACCTCCAGGTTGGTGCCCAGAAACAGGATCTGATCGCCGTAGCTGTGGCTGAGGTCCTTGATCTCGGCAATCAGCCGACCGCTGCGGGGGGCCGGCGGGAACTGGAAGCGGGGCCCGCTCACACTCTCGATCGGCGCTTCAATCCGCTCCACCTTGTCGAGCAGCTTCTCGCGGCTCTTGGCCTGGGTGGAACGGGTGGCGCTGGCGCGGAAGCGATCGATGTAGGCCTGCTGGGTGGCGAGCTCCTTCTGCTGGCGTTCAAAGGCCGCCTGGCCCGCTTCGCGCTCGAGGGCCTTCTGCTCCAGGTGCTGGCTGTAGTTGCCCAGGTAGCTGCGGGAGATGCCCCGCTCGGTTTCGACAATCTGATTGCAGACCCGATCGAGGAAGGCCCGGTCGTGGCTGATCACCACCAGCGGGCAGGTCTGGCCCACGAGGTAGTCCTCCAGCCACTGGATCGTTTCCACATCCAGATGGTTGGTCGGTTCGTCCAGCAGCAAGAGATCCGGCTCCTGCAGCAGCACCTTCCCCAGGGCGATCCGCATCTGCCAGCCGCCGGAGTAGTCGCCCACCAGCTGCTCAGCCCCGTCCGGGGTGAAGCCAATCGTGGGGAGCAGCTTGTCGATGCGGGCATCGAGCTCGTAGCCGTGCAGGCTCTCGAAGCGGCTCTGGAGGCTCCCCAGCTCGTGGATCAGATCGTTGAGATGGTCCGGATCCTCGGCGGCCTTCTCCGAACCCATCTCCTCTTCCACCTCCCGCTGGCGGTTGAGCACCGTGGCCGCTTCCCCGAAGGCTTGGAAGAGCTCCTGCCGCACGGTGCGGCGCACATCCACATCAAATTCCTGCTGCAGATACACGATCCGTGGATCGCCCTGCTTCACCACCTGGCCGCTGCTGGGCTCCTCCAGTCCGGCAATGATCCGCATCTGGGTCGACTTGCCGGCCCCGTTCACCCCCACCAGGCCAATGCGGTCGCCGGATTTCACCTCCCAGGTGACATCCTTCAACACCTCGCCGGTGGGATAGATCTTGGAGACGCGTTCGAGGCGGAGCAAGGCGGTTGCTGTGGAGGGCGCCGGATGGGACGGGCGGCCCACCTGCAACAGCATCATCCCTCGCGACCGTTGGGCCCACCGTTGTGCCCAGAGCTCCCTTGCCCTGCAGACTGGACCCCAGCGGTCAGTGCGGGGGTGCCATGGTGAAGCGGCTCGAGCAGGTGGCAGCCCTGGTGGTGGCAGCTGGTTTGGCCATCGTCAGCTACTGGCTGTTCTTCAGTTGGATGGGGGAGGACCGCCGCCCCAAGCGAGGCTCTTCAGAGGCCGCCGCGGGCCTTGAGCAGCCATTGCTTGGTTTCGGGGTCATCAACGCTGGCCAGGTGGGCTTTGACCTCGTCGCGACTCACGGGCAGTCCCCAGCCGCTCCCCAGATCACAGATCCGGCTGAGGGCGCCTGAAGGGTCCTGAAGGGCCTGACGAAACAGCTCCTGGGTGAGGGTCTGATCGCTGCGGATGCGTTCGTAGAGGGCGGGGGCGTTGCCGGCGCTCATGGGTTCCTCGACCGATACCCATCACCCTATGAACTGCAGGGCGCGCCGCATCAGCTTCGTGGCGGAAGTTGATCTGAGCCCCGGCGGCTCCACCTGCACCCCCAGCACTGCGTTCTGCGCGGCGCCGGTGACCGCAGGCAGGGATCCCGGCACACCCAGGTGATGCCACCAGGCCAGCAGGGCGAAGGCCAGCGCCTCCCGATCGCTGCTATCGATGCCGAGCTCATTGAGGGGGCGCACCACAAGGCCTCGGCAGCGTTGCTCGAGCTGGCGCATCAAGGTGCGGTTGTTGGCCCCACCTCCAGCCACAAGCAGTTCCACAACCGCCGGTCCCCGCTGCAGGTCCTGGGCCACGACAGCGGCGCTGAAGGCGGTCAGGGTGGCCAGGGCATCCGCTGGTTCTTCGGAGCCGCTCTGTTTCAGCTCCTGCAGGCGCCGCTCCAGGTCAGCGATCCCGAGCTGTTCGCGGCCCGTGGATTTGGGTGGACTCTGCTGGAAATAGGCCTCCTGCAGCCAGCGCTGCACCAGGTACTCCTGCACCTGGCCGCGGGCTGCCCAGGCGCCGCCGGGATCAAAGCTGTCGCGTCCCTCACTGAAGCGCTGCACTGCGAGATCCAGCAGGGTGTTGGCCGGTCCGCAATCCCAGCCCATGACGGCGGCTTCCCGATCTGGCCCGCTCCGGGGCGGCAGCAGGGTGAGGTTGGCGATGCCCCCCAGATTCAAGACGGCTCGCCAGCCGCCGGTGGACGGCAGTAGGGCCGCATCGGTGGCGGGGACCAGCGGGGCACCGTGGCCCCCAAGGGCCAGATCCGCCGCTCGAAAGTCAAAGACCACGGCCCGCTGCAACAACTGGGCCAGCAGGGGCCCCTGCAGCAGCTGCCAGCTGCTGCCGCGGCGATCGCCCTGGGGTGGCCGGTGCCAGATGGTTTGCCCGTGGCAGCCCACCAGCTGGGCCCTGCCCTCTGGGTCGCAGGCCTGGGCCGCGGCGGCCTGCCTCTCGGTCACGGCCTCAGAGAGAGCCAGCAGGTCGGCGGCACTGGCGCTCTGGCCTTGGCTCAGGTCGATCAGCTGTTGGCGGAGCCCCGTGTCGTAGGCCACAAAGGCGCGATTCAGCAGCCTCCAGC
>JAURGL010000004.1 GCA_030833825.1 Vulcanococcus sp. SFB_649D_100_25
TAGCGAGAGCGCTGGGTCTCAGGCTGCGCCCTGCTGCAGCCGTTCGATCGCGCTGATCAGCTCGGGTGGTAATCGGCGCAGCAGCTTGCGCTGGCCTGCTCCGGCGGAGAGGTCCACGAGCACCAACTCCACGCGCGCTTCGGCGGCCACGCTGCCATCGGCCTTCACAAATTGGCTGCGCCAGGGCAGCTTCACGCCGCTGCGCGGCAGCACCCAGCTGTGCACGCTCACCTGTTCGCCGTGGAGCAGGGCCTGGCGGTAATCGATCGTGAGGTTCACCACGGGCAGCTCCAGCCCCTGGCCGGAGAGGTCGGCATAGGCCAGGCCCGCCGCGCTCAGCGCCTCCACCCGGGCTTCCTCCAGCCAGCTCAAATAAGCGCCGTGCCACATCACCCCGGCGTGATCGGTGTGCTGGGGCAGCACGCGCCTCTGCAGGCGCCAAGGCTGTTGCTGTTGTTGCTCCGTCACGGTGTTACTCGCGGTTGGTCCGCCACAGCAGATCAGCCATAGGCTGCCCCAGCGCGTTGCAACGGCTGTGTTCCGCAACCTTCTGATCGCCGATTCCGGCAAGGGCCACGTTGAGGAGATGGTGCGCATGCTGCGCGACATCCCGGCCATGCGGCAGGCCCGCATCAACCTGCTGCATGTGGTGGCTGAGCAGGCCGGTGAAAACTATGCCGAACACTCCCAGAAGGCTGCGGGGATCGTGGCGGAGGCGGTGCAGCGCCTCGGACTCAACCCCGCTGAGGTGAACACGATCATTCGCCAGGGTGACACCAAGCAAACGGTGCTCAAGGTGGCCGATGAGCTCGATGCCGATCTGATCGTGATGGGATCCCGCGGCCTCGGACGTCTGCAGTCGATCCTCAGCAACAGCGCCAGTCAGTACGTCTTTCAGTTGTCCACGCGGCCGATGCTGCTGGTGCGCGACGACCTCTACGTGCGCCACGTGAACCGCGTGATGGTGGCTATCGATGGCACCGGCGTGGGCGATGACGCCCTGCGTCTGGCCTGTGAACTGGTGCGTGACATCCCCGGTGGCAGCCTCACGGGCATCCACATCAGCCGGCAGGACATCACCCCCTCCCGTGGAGGCATCTCCCCGGCTGATGAGGTCCTCGACAAGGCGGTCCAGCGGGCCCGCAGCTTCGGTGTTGCGATGAAGCCGATCCACGCCACCGGCGACATCGGACGCGGCTTCTGCCAGGCCGCTGTTGACCACAAGGCGGATCTTGTGGTGATCGCCTCTCAGGATCGTCGTCCCCTTGTGGCTCGCGGCCTGGTGGACATTGATCGTCTGCTGGGTTCTTCAGTCAGTGATTACATCCGCGTCCACGCCCCCGCCCCCGTCCTGCTGGTGCGCGAGCCTGAGGGGCGCGGCTGAGGTCTAGTCCCCAGGTTTTGGCCAAAACAAACCCCCTAAGGCCCGGAGGCTTTAGGGGGTTTCTTGTTTGGAATCGGCTGCGGGACCTGGAGAGTCAGGAAAGACCTAGGTCCCGCAGAGACCCTCAGCCCTGACGGCTGCTGGTCTGGATGTAGAGGACCAGCAGAAACACCGTCGGAACCAGCACGAACATCAGGCTGGCAACGAAGCCGAGATCGTTGGTTTCCATCGCAAAACTCTTGAGCCTGGTGACCGTATCACCGCCGAAGGGGCTTGATCAGGCCTCTTCATCGCTCGTTGCGCTTTCGCTGGAAACGCCCGCTTCGTCGGTGTCCGTCTCCGGCGGCAGCTCCGGTTGAGGCCAGCTGGTGGGACCTGCCGGAAGCAGCTCGGACTTTGCCGCGGCAATGCGTTGTTCAGCGTCCCCAAAGCCCACCTGTGGGCGGGTCAGCACCAGGACGGACTGCTGCACCAGGGTCTGACAGGCCAGCCGCCAGCCCTCAGGGCGGCGACGCAGTTTCTGCTCTTCAACGGCGGTCCGTCCGCTGAGGCTGCCTGGGCTGCTCTCCCCGACCACATCGACAAAGCAGGTGATGCATTGGCCGCAGCCCCCGCAATTGCCGAGCTGCCCCTTCAAGCCGTACAGGGCGATGCCCTCCCGCAGGGCCACTTCCCGGAGGTTTTCACCCGGGTAGCACTCCACGTCGCGCCCTTCGCGCACAAATCGAATGACGGGCATGGGATTCGCTGGATGTCCCCCCCATTGTGAGGGAGAGGATTGCGTTTTGTAACCGCCTCGAGGCCTCCGGTGTGCGCTGGAGGCGGTTTCCTCGTCACGGCACGTTTCAGCTCGGAAAGGATCAAATCGTTCGGTCTGCCGAACCCCTTACGATCGCGAGCACGGATCAAGTGTCCGCTGGCTTTGCTGGCTGAACCTGATCGTGCTGCCATCTGTGGTTCGGTTCGCCGACAGCGGAAGGCTGGTTGTTTCCCCGGACCTGACCCCCATGGGATTGCCCTGGTATCGGGTGCACACGGTCGTTATTAACGACCCGGGCCGTTTGCTCGCCGTGCACCTCATGCACACTGCCCTGGTTGCCGGCTGGGCCGGCTCCATGGCGCTCTATGAGCTGGCCATCTTCGATCCCTCCGACCCGGTGCTCAACCCGATGTGGCGCCAGGGCATGTTTGTGATGCCTTTCATGGCCCGCTTGGGTGTGACTGGCAGCTGGGGTGGCTGGAGCATCACCGGTGAGACCGGTGTTGACCCTGGCTTCTGGAGCTTCGAAGGTGTGGCAGCTGCCCACATCATTTTCAGCGGCCTGCTGATGCTGGCCGCCATCTGGCACTGGACTTATTGGGATCTTGAGATCTGGCAGGACCCTCGCACTGGCGAGCCTGCCCTTGACCTGCCCAAGATCTTCGGCATCCACCTGCTGCTGGCCGGCCTCGGCTGCTTCAGCTTCGGTGCTTTTCACCTCACCGGCGTGTTCGGTCCTGGCATGTGGGTCTCAGACCCCTATGGCGTGACCGGCCATCTTGAGGCTGTTCAGCCTGCCTGGGGCCCTGAAGGTTTCAACCCCTTCAACCCTGGTGGCATCGTTGCCCACCACATCGCAGCTGGCATCGTCGGGATCATTGCCGGCATCTTCCACATCACCACCCGTCCCCCCGAGCGCCTGTACAAGGCCCTCCGGATGGGCAACATCGAAACCGTTCTGTCCAGCGCCATCGCTGCTGTGTTCTTTGCCGCCTTCGTGGTGGCCGGAACCATGTGGTACGGCGCCGCGGCCACCCCGGTTGAGCTCTTCGGCCCCACCCGCTACCAGTGGGACCAGGGCTACTTCAAGACCGAGATCAACCGCCGCGTGCAGACCGCGCTCGACAACGGCGCCACGAAGGAACAGGCCTACGCCCAGATTCCCGAGAAACTCGCCTTCTATGACTACGTCGGTAACAGCCCTGCCAAAGGCGGTCTGTTCCGCGTGGGTCCGATGGTGAATGGTGATGGCCTGCCCACCGGCTGGCTGGGTCACATCTCCTTCACGGATAAGGAAGGTCGTGACCTGCAGGTGCGTCGTCTGCCCAACTTCTTCGAGAACTTCCCCGTGGTTCTGGAAGACAGCCAGGGCATCGTCCGCGCTGACATCCCCTTCCGCCGCGCCGAAGCGAAGTACTCCTTCGAGCAAACCGGCGTGACGGCAACCGTCTATGGCGGTGCCCTGAACGGTCAGACCTTCACGGACCCCGCGGATGTGAAGCGCCTTGCCCGTAAGGCACAGCTGGGTGAAGCGTTCGAATTCGATCGCGAGACCTATCACTCCGACGGCACCTTCCGCAGCTCTCCCCGAGGCTGGTTCACCTTCGGCCACGCCTGTTTCGCTCTGCTGTTCTTCTTCGGTCACATCTGGCACGGTGCTCGCACCCTCTACCGCGATGTGTTCGCCGGTATCGACCCCGATCTCGGAGAACAGGTTGAGTTCGGTCTCTTCCAAAAACTGGGCGACCGTTCCACCCGTCGTCTGCCGGAGGGCTACGTGCCCCCCGCCGGCACCACCCTCAGCTGAGCGCCACCGAGGTAACCCATGGAAAGCTTCGCTTACATCCTGATCCTCACTCTGGCGATCGCAACCCTGTTCTTCGCCATCGCCTTCCGCGATCCCCCGAAGATCGGTAAGTGATCACGCTCCGCCAGGAGTGTCTTGCCCCCGCAGTTGCGGGGGCTTTTTTTATGACCACCCAGCGGCTCCTCCAGCTCAATCTCATTTCGATTTGGCCTGGATTTGTCGCCCCTGGGCAGTCTCAAGCGCTCCATTGGTGTGCCGCGCTTCTGCCGGCAAGACCCATCGCGGCGCAGGGCTTCTCAACTGGGGATGTTCTGTCTAAACTTGAACAACTTTCCCGGCGGAACCCAGGGCATGCAGTGCCCCTCGTGCCAGCACACCGACAGCCGCGTTCTTGAGTCGCGGTCGGCAGATATCGGTCGCAGTGTGCGCCGTCGCCGTGAATGCTTGAACTGTGATTTCCGCTTCACCACCTATGAGCGGGTTGAAACGGTTCCGATCACCGTTGTGAAGCGCAACGGGAACCGTGAGGCTTTCAATCGCTCCAAGCTCCTGCACGGGCTGCTGCGAGCCTGCGAAAAGACCGGACTTGAGCCAAGCCGGCTCGAAACCGTGGTCGATGAGCTTGAGCTGGAGCTTCAAGGCCGCAGTGGACGCGAGGTGGCTAGCCGAGAGATCGGTGAGCTGGCCCTGCAACAACTCGCGGGCATGAGTGATGTGGCCTACATCCGCTTTGCCTCGGTTTACAGGCAGTTTCAGAGCGTTGCCGACTTCGTGGCCACCCTTGATGGCCTCAGTCAGCACCCCAGATCGAAGTCCCTCGCAGCGGTCCTCTAGGGGCTGGGCGTCAGGGGGCGCTGGAAGCTGACCTCTATAGTTTTGGATTCTTCTGATACTGGTGGCGGCCGGTGTCAGGAATCCCATCGCGCTGCTTCGGGCAGTCCGCCAGCTCTCCATGACCGTGACCCCTTCCGATCTCAACGCCAGCGAGGCTGATCTCGCTGCAGATCAGGACTTTTCGGTAGATGCCGCCGCTGAGCTCGATCTCGGCATTCCGGAAGAGGTGCCCAGCGCCGACGATCCCAGCAGCCGCGCTGTTGCTCGTGATCTCGACGGTGTGGGCTTCACCCTGGATGAGTTCGCGTCGCTACTGAGCAAGTACGACTACAACTTCAAGCCTGGCGACGTGGTGAAGGGCACCGTGTTCGCCATCGAGCCCAAGGGTTCGATGATCGACATCGGGGCGAAGACCGCCGCCTTCATGCCCATGCAGGAGGTGTCGATCAACCGGGTTGAGGGCATCGGCGACGTCCTCGAGCCTGGTGAAGAGCGTGAGTTCTTCATCCTCAGCGAAGAGAACGAAGACGGTCAGCTCACCCTCTCGATCCGCCGCATCGAGTACCAACGTGCCTGGGAGCGGGTGCGTCAGCTGCAGAAGGAAGACGCCACCATTTACAGCGAGGTGTTCGCCACCAACCGTGGTGGTGCTCTCGTGCGTGTTGAAGGTCTGCGCGGCTTCATCCCCGGCAGCCACATCAGCACGCGCAAGCCCAAGGAAGAGCTGGTCGCTGACTTCCTGCCTCTCAAGTTCCTTGAGGTGGATGAAGAGCGGAACCGCCTTGTCCTCAGCCACCGTCGTGCGCTGGTGGAGCGCAAGATGAATCGTCTGGAAGTGGGCGAAGTGGTCATCGGTACCGTCCGTGGCATCAAGCCCTACGGCGCCTTCATCGACATCGGTGGTGTCAGCGGTCTGCTGCACATCTCCGAGATCAGCCACGAGCACATTGAGACCCCCCACACGGTCCTCAACGTGAACGATCAGATGAAGGTGATGATCATCGACCTCGATGCCGAGCGCGGTCGCATCTCCCTGTCCACGAAGGCCCTCGAGCCCGAACCCGGTGACATGCTCACCGATCCCCAGAAGGTGTTCGATAAGGCTGAGGAAATGGCCGCCCGCTACAAGCAGATGCTGCTGGAGCAAGCCGAGGATGGCGACCCGATGGGTGTCTCCTTCGCTGAGTGAGTTTTCCCGATGCCTCAGCTACTGCTGCGTGGCATTGAGCTGGGTGATGTTCAGGCGGTGCTGTTCGACAAGGACGGCACCCTCAGCATCAGCGAGCCGCAACTCCTCACCCTGGCGCAAGCCAGGGTTTTTCTATGCCTTGAGCAGGTGGAGGCCTCCATCCAACCTGAGCTCAAGCAGTTGTTGGAGCGCGCCTATGGCCTGAAACCCGAGGCGATCTGCCCTGCCGGGATCACCGCCGTTGCCAGCCGTGACCACAACCTGATCGCCACCGCCACCGCTCTGGTGCAGGTGGGTTTGGGGTGGCCGGAGGCCCTGTCTATCAGCGAAGAGGTTTTTGCTGAGGCCGATGCGCGCGACGCCCGTCGATCCCAGGGCCCTGATGCCGGGACCAGTGCAACCACCAAGGGGCTTTTGGATTGCCTGCAGCACCTTCGCGCAGCGGGGGTGCTCTGCGCGGTCATCAGCAATGACGACATGGCCGGCATTGAGCACTTCCTGAGCAGCCATGGCCTGGCCGGTTACTTCTCGGCCCTCTGGAGTGCTGAACATCGCCCCCGCAAGCCAGACCCCGCGGCTGTGCATGGCCTCTGTGCCCAGCTGGGGGTGGCGGTGGGTCGTTGCGCCTTGATCGGAGATGCCAACAGTGACCTGCGCATGGCCGTGGCAGCAGGCATCCCCCATCCGTTGGCCCTGGGTTACACCGCTGCATGGAGTTCGCCCCCACCTCTGCTGGAGCCACACCCGCTCATCCACGCCTGGAGCGAACTCAAGGTCCGTTAATTGCAGGGCCCTAAGTTGGAAGGCTATTTCGCCTGAATCGAAGGCATGAGCCGTTACGTCTTCACCTCCGAGTCGGTGACTGAAGGGCATCCCGACAAGATCTGTGATCAGGTGAGCGATGCGGTGCTGGATGCCCTGTTGGCTCAGGACCCTGCCTCACGTGTGGCTTGCGAAACCGTGGTCAACACCGGGCTCTGCCTGATCACCGGTGAGGTCACCACGACGGCTCGGGTTGATTTCAACACCCTGGTGCGGGGCGTGATCGAGACCATCGGTTACAGCGGTGCCCGCGCCGGCGGTTTCGATGCCAACAGCTGTGCGGTGTTGGTGGCTCTCGATCAGCAGTCGCCCGACATCGCCCAGGGTGTGGACGAGGCCGATGACCATGCCGGAGACCCTCTGGATCTGGTGGGTGCCGGTGACCAGGGAATCATGTTCGGTTACGCCTGCGATGAAACGCCGGAACTGATGCCCCTGCCGATCAGCCTGGCCCACCGCCTGGCACGTCGCCTGGCAGAGGTGCGGCACAACGGCAGCCTCGGTTACCTGCTCCCCGACGGCAAAACCCAGGTCAGCGTGGTTTACGAGAACGATCAGCCGGTGGCGATCGACACGATCCTGATCTCCACCCAGCACACGTCCGAAATCGACGGGATCTCGGAAGAGAAAGCCCTGCGGGAGCGGATCTCCGCTGATCTCTGGCAACACGTAGTGGAGCCCGCCACCGCGGATCTGAGCCTGAAGCCCTCCAAGGACGGCACCCGCTTCCTGGTGAATCCCACCGGCAAGTTTGTGGTGGGGGGACCCCAGGGCGATGCAGGCCTCACCGGCCGCAAGATCATCGTGGACACCTACGGCGGCTACGCCCGCCACGGCGGCGGTGCCTTCTCCGGCAAGGACCCCACCAAGGTGGATCGCTCAGCCGCCTATGCCGCCCGTTATGTGGCCAAGGCCCTGGTGGCAGCGGGTCTGGCCCGTAAGGCCGAGGTCCAGTTGAGCTATGCCATCGGTGTGGCCAAGCCCGTCAGCATCCTGGTGGAGAGCTTTGGCACCGGGGTGATCAGCAACGCTGACCTCACCGCCCTCGTGCAGGAGCATTTCGATCTTCGTCCCGGGGCCATCATCGAGACCTTCGGACTGCGCCAGCTTCCCCAGCAGCGGGGCGGTCGCTTCTACCAGGACGTGGCTGCCTACGGGCACTTCGGCCGCAGCGACCTGAATCTGCCCTGGGAGAACGTGGACGCCATGGCCGCCACCCTCAAACAGGCCACCGCCGGTCGCGTCGCCGCCTGATCAGCCGCCCCTGGATCTGAGCGGTCGCTACGAACCACTGGGTCTGGGCATAGACCTGGGCACCAGTGGTTTGCGTCTGGCCGTGCTGGAGGCCTCCGGTGCGTTGGTGGCCGAACTGGCTGCCGATTACCCGCGGCCCTTTGCGGATCCTCTCGGCTGGCAGGAGGGGGTCATCGCCCTGTGCCGGCAACTGCCGGACCATTGCCGTGCTGCCGTGGGGGCAGTCGCCGTTGATGGCACCTCCGGCACCCTGCTGCTCTCTGGGGCGGATGGTTGCCCGCTGGGCCCTGCCCTGCCCTATCACCAGGCCTTCCCTGATCAGGCCCAGGCAGCAGCTGATCTGGTGGGCCCCTCGGGGCAAGATCTCCCTGCCGCCAGTGCCAGCGGCAGTCTGGCCCGTGCCCTGGAGCTGATCGACCGCTACGGAGTTGGCGGCCCTGAGGCGCTGCTACGGCACCAGGCGGATTGGCTCAGTGGCTGGCTTCTGGCGGACTGGCGCTGGGGAGAGGAGACCAACAACCTGCGCCTGGGCTGGGATCAGCTTGAGGGGCGCTGGCTTGGTCAGATTGCGGAGCAGCCCTGGAGTGCGGCCCTGCCGGAACTCAGGCCGGCGGGTACGCGGCTTGGGGAACTCGCTCCCTCCGTGGCCGCCTTGTTGGGTCTGCCCAAGACCTGCGTGGTGGTGGCGGGCTGCACCGATGCCAGTGCTGCGGTGCTCGCGGCAGATCCGCAGCCGGGGGATGGGGTGACGGTGTTGGGCACAACCCTGGTGCTCAAGCAGTTCAGTGCGACTCCTGTTCAGGGGCCTGGGATCAGCTGTCAGCGGTTGGCCGGCCGGTGGCTGGTCGGTGGGGCCTCCAATGCCGGAGCGGGGGTCCTGCGCCAGTTCTTTGCGGATGCCTTGCTCCCGGAGTTGAGCCGGCAGATCGATCCGCGGACCAGCAGTGGCTTGGAGCTGCGCCCCTTACCGCGCCCCGGTGAACGCTTCCCGGTGGATGACCCCCAGCTGGAGCCGATCCTGGAGCCGCGTCCGGTGAGCGATGCCCTTTACCTGCAGGGGCTGTTGGAGGGGTTGTCGCGGATCGAGGCCCAGGGCTGGGCTGCGTTGGAGCGCCAAGGGGCGCCGCCGGTCAGCAGGGTTCTCAGCCTCGGTGGTGGGGCCCGGAACCCGCAGTGGCGGGCTATCCGGCAGCGGATTCTTGGGGTGCCGGTGATCAATCGGCCCCAGTGCACCGCTGCCCTCGGTATGGCCAGACTGGCCCTCTCCGCCCTGTCACAACCGTGAACGAACGCCTTGCCTCCTGGCTGTCGATGGCCCTGTTCGTGGTCCTGGCGGTCTACGTGAGTGTGGCGGGGGTGCGTTTGGCCCTGCTCCTCTGGCAGCGCTTCGCGATGGCTTGAGGCAGGGGCGAGAATCCTGCAACTTGTTGTTGCGTCGCCATGGCCGCCGACCCCCTCACCCCAGCCGTGAGCGATCGGATCTGCAAGCACATGAATGACGACCACGCTGAGGCGGTGGTGGCCTATGCCCGTCATTACGCCGGGATCGCCGATGCCAGCTCCGCTCGGATGCTGTCAGTCAGCCCGGAGGCGATGCGGCTTGAGGTGGATGGAGCGCCGGTGGATGTGCCCTTCGATCACACCTTGAGCGACAGCGAGGATGCCCACCGCACCCTGGTGGCGATGTTGCGGGCGATGCCCCAGGGTTGAGGCCTGAAGCGGCCCGGCTGTGATCTAAGATCCCGATGTCGCATCCGCGACGGGCCGGGATAGCTCAGTTGGTAGAGCAGGCGATTGAAAATCGCCGTGTCCCCAGTTCAAATCTGGGTCCTGGCATTGCAATCTCTACGTTTTGCAGAGCCAATCTCCATTGGTTTGGAGAACTGTTTGAGCGTCGAGGCCTAGCCTCGAATCATCCCCCGCTGGCTAGCCCAGATGCCCGTGCCGATTCCTGACAAGCCGGGACAGCTGTTCGACAACGCCGACAGTTTTGGGATGGTCTTTGATGAGGCCTGGAAACGCCACGAACGCAGCGGGCAGCATCAGGGCCTCTCGGCAGAGGAGAAGAAGCAGCGGGCGATCGCCGAGTGCCGTGAGCATCCCTTCATGCTCAGCAATCCAGCCATGGCCGAGCAGGTGGCCGACTTTCGGATTCGCTTGCTTGGGCTCTGAGCTGAAGCCCATAGGATCCGGCGAACCTCTCAAGCGGTGATGTCCACCCCCTTTGTCCGCCTGTTGCAGCAGCTGAGTGCAGGTTTCAGCAACCAGCAGCAGGCCTTCGACAATCCGCCGCTCTACGCCCACATCCTGGTGAAGTTCCGGCCGCTTCCGCAGTTGGCGCCGGGCTCCTTGCTGTTGGATCAGTCCTACGCGATCAATCCCGCTGCCCCCTATCGCCTCCGGGTGCTTCGGGCCGAGCAGGCCGGTGATGGATTGATCATCCACAACCAATCGATCCGCGACGACCAACGCTTCTGGGGGGCGATCGATGATGCCGAGAGGCGTTCCCAGATCAGCGCTGCCGACCTCAGCCCGCTGGAGGGCTGTGCCTATGTCGTGCGCGAAACCGCCGAGGGTTTCATCGGTGAAGTTGAACCCGGTTGCCGCTGCATGGTGGAGCGCAAGGGGGCCCTTTCCTATCTGGTGAGCAGCTTTGAGCTGGGGGCCCGGGGGATGCGCACGATCGATCGCGGGCACGATCCCAAAACCCATGAGCAGCTGTGGGGATCGCTGGCGGGCCCGTTTGAATTCGAGCGAGTGGATGACTACAGCGCCGAACTGCCGGCCCATTGGCTGGCCGGCTGACGTCAACATTGAAGCTCTATTGCGGGGAATGAAGCTCTGTGTGATGTTCGCCCCTTAGGCGTTCTTGCTTAGGCCCTATCACTAATTTCGGCAGCGATGTTCCCCCGTTGCCATGGCTCTGCCGCTGCTGGCTGCCAAGCCGATCACCCAGAACGCCCGGGTCAATAACTTCGCCATCGGCACTGACGAGGCCCCTCGCACCCAAGTGAGTGTCGATGAGCAGATCGAGCGCGCCTATCGCCAGATCTTCTTCCACGCCTTCAAGGTGGATCGCGAGCCGATGCTGGAGTCGCAGCTGCGCAATGGCGACATCACCACCCGTGATTTCGTGCGGGGTCTGCTGCTCTCGCGCAAGTTCCGCGAAGGCTTCTATCGCTGCAACAGCAACTACCGGGTCGTTGAACAACTCGTGGGCCGGGTCCTGGGCCGTGAGGTTCATGGTGATCAAGAGCGGATCGCCTGGTCGATCGTCATCGCCAATCAGGGCCTCGATGGTCTGGTGAATGCCCTCCTCGACTCTCCGGAATACCTGGAGAATTTCGGCCTTGATGAGGTCCCGCATCAGCGGGCCCGTTCCCTGGCAGGCCATGCCAAGGCTCAGCTCCCCTTCAACCAGAAAGCGCCCCGCTACGACGCCTACTGGCGTGAGATGTCCGCACGCCGGGCCCCCGCCAATCCTTTCGCCGGTGGCGGTGCCCAGTTCAGTGGCGGTCAGATGTCTCCCGCCTGGGTGGGCGGCCAACCCCCGGCCTTCGCTCAGAAGGTCTGGCTGGCCTTGGCGGCCATCGGTGGCCTTGAGGTGCTGCGGGTCCTGCTGACCACCGCCGGCTCCATGCTGGGCACCGGTTCGGCGGGCTGATCTGGGCGCTGATCAGGCGATCAGCTCATCCATGAAGGGCTGCTCCTCTTCCTCCGGGAACGGATCGAGCTCCATCTCAGGCTCCTCCACGGGCACCGCGCCGATGGGGGAGCCTGTTTGTTGATGCTCCGCGGCAGCGATCGGATGCACCAGGTTGAGGCGCTGTCCCTGATGGGAGTCGTTCAGTAAGTCCTCCAAGCGAGAGATGCGCTCTTCGGTGACGGCCAGCATCTCGGCCGTGTCGCTGCTGTGGGCATCAGCCCCGCTGCCCTGATCGAGCTCCATCAAGTGTTGCTCCACCTTGGAGAGCCTCTCTTCGAGTTCCAGCAACCGGAAGGTGAGGGCTTCCCCGACTTGGCTCAGGGCTTCGAGCTGGGCGCTCAACCTGAGAGATAACGAGCTGTCGCCCGCGGTGGTCGCGGCGGAGGCAGGGGTGACAGACATCCCTTGGCGCAGTGCATTTGGCCGGATGGTATCGGCCTTGAACGGGGGCGCCAGGTCTGATTTTTGTAACGTTTCTGAAAGGCGCTGGAGGATGGCAAATGGCCCCCATAGGATCCGGCTTTGGCACCACAAGCGCAGGTTGCCAACCGGCGTGTCACAGCGCCTTAAGCACGCACCCCAAGCCCATGACCCTCGCCAACGCTGCCTATCTGGGCATCCAGCGTTACGCCAACAACCGTGTCAACGAGAACTGGACCACCGGTTCCTCGGAAGACAAGGCGGCCCTGATCCGTGCTGTCTATCAGCAGGTTCTCGGGAATCAGTACGTGATGGCCAGCGAGCGCCTGGAAGGTCCCGAGTCGCTGTTCAAGCGCGGCTACCTCAGCGTTCGCGAGTTTGTGCGCCAGGTGGCCAAGAGTGGCCTCTACCGCAAGAAGTTCTTCGAGAGCACCAATCCCTACCGCTTCATCGAGCTGAACTTCAAGCATCTGCTGGGCCGCGCTCCCCAGAACAAAGCCGAGATGCTCCACCACTTCACAATCCTGCAGGAGCAGGGTTTTGAAGCGGAAATCGATTCCTATCTCGATAGCGCTGAGTACCAGGAGCGCTTCGGTGAGGAAGGCGTTCCTTACCTGCACGGTTGGAACTACTCCGTGGGTCAGCAGGGCCTGCAGTTCTCCTACATGCTCCAGCTGGTCCGCGGCACCGCCGCCTCCATCAAGGGCGACATCACCAAGAACCAGTCCCGCCTCAACCCCTCGGTGCACGCCGAAATGCCGGTGCCCGTGGTGAGCCCCATGGCGAAAGGCAACGTCTTCCGCAAGGTGACCGCCGACGGTGTCACCCGTCAGGGCGTTGGCTCCGGGGAGGAAGGTCGCACCTACCGGGTTGAGATCACCGGCTTCAACAACTACCGCCTGCACAAGCGCAGCAACCGCGTGCGCTTCATCCCCTTCAACAAGCTGCTGCAGTACCAGCAGCAGATCCACCGCGAAGGCGGTCGGATCGCCAGCATCACTCCGGTCAACTGACCGGATCCTTCTCCTGATCTGATTTCTCCCTGAGCTCCGATGAAGGTTTCTGCAGGCAATCGCGGCACCAGCTTCAGCAATGATCGGCAGGTGTCCTTCACCGTCACCGGTCTGGCCAACAACGACTTTTCCCGCACTGCGGATGTCGTCATGAACGTGCCCTACACCCGGATGAACGAAACCATGCGCATGGTTCAGCGTATGGGCGGCAAGATCACCGGAGTGCAAGTCACCGGTGGTGTGGACGCCAACTGATCCCCCCTACTGCAGCGGCGGTTGATCCACCTGAAGCACCCGCAGCCCCCTCGTTTGAGGGGGCTTTTTTGTGTCCGCTGTTCCTGCTGAACGTCTTCTCCCGTAGGAAGCCCCTAGATGGGCGCAAACACGTGGGGTCTCATCTGCCAGATCGCTTCCAGCGCAGCTCTTTTGCTGCCCCTAGTGACCGTTTGTTAAGCGGAGCTGATGGGAGTTATAGGTATATCCAACAATGGTCAGGCCAAGCGATGAGGCGGTCTTCCGACCTGCTTGCTCGGTTGGCCGCGTGATCGGTTCTCAGCCCCGCTGATGACCTGACTCACATCCCCTCATCACCCTCCCCGACTCACGTCGAGAACAGGAGCTAATCAATGTTCGACGCCTTCACCAAGGTTGTTGCTCAGGCTGATGCCCGCGGCGAATTCCTGAACGCTGGTCAAATCGACGCCCTTTCGGCGATGGTTGGCGACAGCTTCAAGCGTATGGATGCCGTGAACCGCATCACCTCCAACGCCTCCAGCATCGTCACCAACGCTGCCCGCGAACTGTTCGACCAGCAGCCTGCGCTGATCGCTCCCGGCGGCAACGCATACACCCACCGCCGCATGGCTGCTTGCCTGCGTGACATGGAGATCGTTCTCCGCTATGTCACCTATGCAGTGTTCACCGGCGACGCTTCCGTGCTGGAAGACCGCTGCCTGAACGGCCTGCGTGAGACCTACCTGGCCCTGGGCGTTCCTGGCGCTTCCGTGGCTGAAGGCATCCGCAAGATGAAGGACGCTGCCATCTCGATCGCCAACGATCGCAACGGCATCACCCCCGGCGACTGCTCCGCTCTGATGAGCGAGATCGGCACCTACTTCGATCGCGCTGCTGCTGCTGTTGCCTGAGGCAACGCCGACCCGCGTCTTTTTTAGGTCCACCCTTCTTCTTCACTTCGAACAATGAAGACCCCCCTCACCGAAGCCGTTGCAGCCGCTGATTCCCAGGGCCGCTTCCTGAGCAACACCGAGCTGAACGCCGCTTTCGGCCGTTTCGAGCGCGCTGCCAATGCTCTGGCTGCTGCCAAGGCTCTGACCGCCAAGGCTGACGAACTGGTGAACGGCGCTGCCCAGGCCGTTTACAACAAGTTCCCCTACACCACCCAGATGCAGGGCAGCAACTACGCCTCCGACGCGCGCGGTAAGGCCAAGTGTGCCCGTGACATCGGTTACTACCTGCGTCAGGTGACCTACTGCCTGGTTGCTGGTGGCACCGGCCCCATCGACGAGTACCTGATTGCAGGTCTCGACGAGATCAACCGTGCTTTCGAACTGTCCCCCTCCTGGTACGTCGAAGCCCTGAACTACATCAAGGCCAACCACGGCATCTCCGGCGACGCCGGCGTGATTGCCAACAACTACATCGACTACGCGATCGCTGCTCTGGTCTGATTTTCAGATTCACAGCAGAGACGAGAGTCTCGGCCAAGCCCCCCGAAAGGGGGGCTTTTTTGTTGCTGAGCGTCTGCTCCCAGCTCCCCTGGGTGCGTTGCGATGGCAGCATCAACCCGCAGCCGACTTGCCACCCCCTTCATGGATGCCGGCTTCTCCGATCAGTCCCCCCTAGGTGCGGGCGACCCGATCAGTGAGGAGGAAGCGCTCCGGCGGCTTCGCCTCACGGACGACCCATCAGCTCAGTACTACGCAGCCTGGTGGCTCGGCCGTAACCGCAGCACCCACCCCGATGCGGTCCCCTTGTTGCAGGAAGCCCTGCGCCAGAGACGCCCCCGTGATCTAGGGGCTGGCGTTGAAGAAAACGCTGTGGCGCGCAACGCAGCCCGGGCCCTGGGCAAATTGGCCCCCGCGGCCCTGGTCGCGATCGAAGATCTGCTCGCCACCCTCGAGGATGAGGACCACGGCCTGCGGGAAGCTGCCGCACGCTCCCTGGGGGAGCTGCGGGCTCAGGCCGCCGTCGCCCCGCTGGTGCGGAGACTGGCCACGGGCCCTTCGGTTGCAGGAGCGCAGCAACCCGGGACGCCCCGTTTGGTGGAGCCCTGCGAGGCCCTGTTGGAAGCCCTTGGGGACATTGGAGTTGCCACACCTGAGGTTCTCAAGGTGATCGAGCCCTTTGTCCAACATGAGCGCCCGCTCATCCGCAGTGCGGCCAGCCGGGCCCTGTTGCAGCTCACTGGCGAGGAGCGCTGGGGGCAGCTGCTGGTGGAGCTGCTGCAGCATCAGCAGCTGCAGGTTCGCCGCGCCGCCTTGATGGATCTGGGTGGGGCCGGCTGGCGCCCTGCGCTTGATCCCATTGCCCGCACCCTGGCGGAAAACAGCCTCAAACTGATCGCGCTCCGGGGCCTGGTGGAAAACGCTGGGCCTGGATCTGAGCCCGCGTCGGATCCAACGCTGGATGCCTCCACTGTGGCCGTGATGGAGGCGATGGATGCCTTGCTCTGAACCGATGCCTGCTGTGCTGGAACTGGTGGAGGCGGTGCGCCGCGCTGATACCGCTCTAGGCCTGCTGCAGGCCACCCAGGCCCTCGCCGCTGCCGCTCACCCGGAGAGTGCTGCCTGCCTGGTGGAAATCCTTGGATTCAATAATCCTGGTGCGGCTGTGGCTGCCGTTGATGGTCTGATCGCCATCGGGGAGCCAGCGGTGGACACCATCCTCACCAACATCGACGGGTACAACTACGGAGCCAGGGCCTGGGCGGTGCGGGCCCTGGCCGGGATCGGTGATGTCCGCGGTCTTGCGGTCCTTGAGGACGCCCTCGGCAAGGACATTGGCCCGAGCGTGCGCCGTGCCGCGGCGCGGGGCCTGGGGCAGCTGCGGCTGGCTGGCTTGCCGGCGGAGGAGCGCCATGGGATGGCCCTGCGCTGCCTCCAGGCCCTGGTGGATGGCTGCCGCGATGGTGAATGGGTGGTGCGTTACGCCGTGGTGGTGGGTCTCGAGAGCCTCGCGAGTGCCTTGGGAGGGGATGGTGCTGTGGATTCGGCTCGTCCCCGCCAGCAGTTGATGGATGCCCTGCGAGGGCTCCACGGCGATGCCAACGAAGAGGCCCCGGTGGTGCGACTGCGTGCAGCACTGGCGCTGCAGCGGCTGGAGGCTGCCCATGACTGAACAGCGCGTCCTGTTTGTCTGCCTGGGAAACATCTGCCGCTCACCAGCGGCGGAGGGGGTGTTTCTGCATCTGCTGGCCCAGCAGGGTCTGGAGGATCAATTCCTGGTCGATAGCGCCGGTACGGGGGGATGGCACGTCGGCAATCCCGCCGACCGGCGCATGCGTGCTGCTGCAGAGCGCCGCGGGATTCACCTGCCAAGCCGGGCCCGCCAGATCTCCTTGGCCGATCTGAGTCACTTCGATCGGATCCTCACCATGGATGAGGACAACCTCCGTGCGGTCCGTTCCTTGGCGGCTGAGCTCCATGGGCGCCCTGATCTGGCCGAGATCGAGCCAATGACCAGCTACTGCCGGCGCTTCAAGGCAAGCGAGGTTCCCGATCCCTACTACGGCGGTGAGCAGGGGTTCGAGCATGTCCTCGATCTGTTGGAGGACGCCTGCTCCGGCCTGCTCGAGAGCCTCAGGGCCTAGGCCGCAGGCCAGGCATCGTGGGGGATCCGCTCGCGAAATAGCGCCTCGAGCCGATCAATCACGGCTTCGATCCCCATGCCATCGGTGATCAGCTCCACCGCATCGGCCGCCTTGGTCAGAGGGGCCACCGCGCGGGTGGAATCGAGATGATCTCGTTCGGCGATCTGCGCCTCGAGATCATCCATGGCGGGGACTTCAAAGCCCCGTTGCTCGAGATCGAGGGCTCGGCGTCGGGCCCGTTCGCTCACGGTGGCGGTCAGAAACACCTTCAGCTCGGCGTCGGGGAAGACGGCGGTGCCGATGTCCCGGCCTTCCGCCACCAGCCCACCGCGCTGCCCCATGCCCTGCTGCTGCTTGGTGAGCGCCTCGCGGACGCAGCCATGGGCTGCCACCACGGAGACCTGGGCGGTCACCTCGGGTGAGCGAATCGCCTCGGTGACGTCTTGCCCGTTGACGCTCACCCGCTGCTGCCCGGCGGCGGCGGTACTCAGCTGCAGGTCCAGACCCTCCAGCAGGGGAGCGACCTGGGCGGCATCGCCGGCATCGACACCGCTGGACTGCACCAGCCAAGTCACGGCGCGATACATCGCTCCGGTGTCGAGGTAGATCAGGCCGAGCCGCTCAGCAAACGCTCGGGTCACGGTGCTTTTGCCGGCCCCTGCTGGGCCGTCGATGGCAACGATTGGGGCTCGGCTCATGAGAAAGGTGTGATCGATCAGGCGGCTCGGGCCGCAATGGACGGCAGCCGCCAGCAGGGTTAATCCCGCGAGCTGGCTCTGGGGCTGCAGGCTGTTGGGGCTAACCGCTTCCACATAGTCCACCAGCATGCCCGCCTGCTCGAGGGTGGCCCTGACCCGCTGGCAGATGGGCCCCAGGGCCAGGCCTGGCTGCTGCAGGCACGACGCGGCGGCATCCCGGAGGCTGCTGGGCAGCGCCCCCGCCCGCCGGCGTTCTTCAGCATTGAGATAGCGGTTCCTTGAGCTCAAGGCCAGGCCATCACCCTCCCGCAGGGTGGGGCAGCCCACCACCACGACGGGCAAACCCAAGTCATCGACCATCCGCCGCAGGATCACCAGTTGCTGCCAATCCTTCTCGCCGAGGAACAGAGCCTGGGGGCGGATCAGGCCCAGCAGTCGCGCCACCACCGTGGCGACCCCATTGAAGTGTCCTGGCCGGTGGCGTCCGCAGAGGGCCCGCTGCAGGGAATCCGGCGGGACAAGGCGTGTGAGCTCGCTGTCGCCCTGCGGATAGAGCTCGGCGACGCTCGGGGCGAATAGGGCCTGGACCCCTGCTTCCGCAGCAGAGGCCGCATCAGCCTCCAGGCAGCGCGGGTATCGCTCGAAATCTTCCTGAGGTCCGAACTGGAGCGGGTTCACAAACACACTCATCAGCACCCTCGAGCGACCTCCGGCTGAGGCTCTCTGCACAAGGCTCTGATGGCCTGCATGCAGGGCACCCATGGTGGGCACAAAGTGAATCGCGTCTCCAGCTGTGGATCGGCGCCACGCCTCGAGTTCGGCGCAGCTACGCAGCAACTCCACGGTCAGATGCCTCTGGCGAAACCCTACCGAGGGCTGCGCCAGAGACGGCTTTGAGCCTGATCAGCGCAGGACTTCCAGCTTCACGTTGGCGACGCCACTGGCGATCACCCCCAGCTGGTTGGCTGCTCCATGGGCCAGGTCGATCACCCGGCTGCCGTGGAAGGGGCCGCGATCGTTGATCCGAACCACTGTGCTGCGGCCGTTGCGGAGATTGGTGACGCGCACCTTGGTGCCGAAGGGAAGGGTGCGGTGGGCGGCTGTGAGCGTGCCTGGCCGAAACACTTCGCCATTGGCTGTGCGGTTGCCGTAGAAACCGGGGCCGTACCAGCTGGCCTGACCGTTGCTCACCGAGCGCACTGCAAGGGGTTGAGGCGGAACAACGGGCTTCAGGGGCTTCTCTTGCTCGATCTCTGGGGTCTCCACGTTGCGCAGGGAGAGGTCCAGGGATTCGTCGAGAACCGGAGCAACACGTCCGGTGGTGGCGAAAACGGGTAGGGCGTTGCTGCTACCAGAGAGCAGGAGTGCGGAGCTACCCAGAAGAACGGCGAGACGACGCATAACAGTCGGAAGACGCTCCGCTAGGCAGAGCAACTGATCAGATCAGCTCTCCAACGTCCCTTTGCCTGAAAAAAGATGACTGATCAGGAAAGTGTCGTTGGAGGAATTCCTGGCAAGCAATTAGTACGAGACGAAATTAATGGCCTTGGCATGAGTATTTGCTCACAAATTCGTCGATGGCGACTGATCAGAATTTGCGATCCATGCTCGAAAGCTCCACGGGGCCTGGGCTCTAGAGCCGATCCCGGCGCGGCCGTGCATCAGCAGGAGTGATCTTCCTGATCAGGCGAGCTAATCGGATCGTGGGGCAATCCCGGGATCGTCCACTGCTGGCCCCCTGGCGGCTGGACGTTGCCGGGGCAGGATCAGAGGAGAGATGAGCCTCCTTCGGCATGGACTACCGCACGGCCGGCGTTGATGTGGTGGCGGGTCGCGCTTTTGTTGAGCGCATTCGCTCGAGCGTCGAATCCACGCGTCGGCCCGAGGTGGTGGGCGGTCTCGGCGGGTTTGGCGGACTGTGCCGTTTGCCCGAAGGCATTCGCAAGCCTCTGCTGGTGTCGGGCACCGACGGGGTTGGGACCAAGTTGGAGTTGGCCCAGGCCCATGGGCGCCACCACGGTGTCGGGATTGATCTGGTGGCGATGTGCGTGAACGACGTCATCACCAGCGGCGCGCAGCCGCTCTTCTTCCTCGACTACATCGCCACGGGCAAGCTCGCGCCAGAGGCGATGGCTGCCGTCGTCGAAGGCATCGCAGACGGCTGTCGTCAGAGCGGCTGTGCATTGCTGGGTGGTGAAACCGCTGAGATGCCCGGGTTTTACGGCCCCGGTCGCTACGACCTGGCCGGTTTTTGCGTTGCGGTGGTGGATGAAGACGCCCTGATCGATGGTCGTCGCGTTCAGGCCGGTGATCGCCTCGTGGCCGTGGCGAGCAGTGGAGTCCACAGCAATGGCTTCAGCCTGGTGCGTCGGATCCTGGAGGCCCACGCCGTCACTGAATCCACCACCCTCCAGGCCGGGGGAGAAGGGGTTCTTGATGCTCTGCTGCAGCCGACCGTCCTTTATGCCTCCCTTGTTCAGGCCCTGCTCTCGGCGGGTGTGGATCTCCACGGCATGGCCCACATCACGGGCGGCGGTTTGCCGGAAAATTTGCCCCGAGCCCTGCCGGAAGGCGTCCATGGCCGGGTGGATCCCAGCAGTTGGGAGCGCCCTGTTCTGTTCCAGTGGCTTCAGGACAAGGGAGAGGTGCCGGAGGCCGATCTCTGGAACACCTTCAATCTGGGGGTGGGGTTTGTGCTGGTCTTGCCGGAGCGCGAGGTGGAGCGGGCCATGGGGATCTGCCAGCAAGCGGGGCATGTCGCTTGGGATCTGGGCTCAGTCGAGTCGGGTCCTGCAGGTGCTGAGCCCTTGGCGGGATTGCCGTACTGACGCCCCAGCTCAGACCTGCCAAATTGCATCAGACTTTCAGCAGCCCGGTGGGAGAGCTTCTCTTCTGCCTAGGTTCTGCCTGAGCTGAGCTGCGGAACCTCCGCGGTCGGTTGTTTGTTTGTCTCGCTGCCTTCGCAAGCGGGCCCGGTGTGTCTGTTGTCAGGCGTATCTCTCGTTCATTTGTTGTCTCCATAGGGTTGTTTGTATGTCGATGAACGCACAGCCATCTGCTGCGCAGGTGCAGGCTTATCAGTCGGGATTTGGCAATGGCTCAAGCCGAATCACCCGGCGCCGCAGCTCAGCCGGTCCCGTTCCCCCCAACCGCCCACTGCGCCGCGACGCTTATCCGGGCCGCAGCAACGTTCGCCCCACCTTCCTCACCCTGCGCGATCACGGCAAGGTGTTTGTGGCGGACCTGCCCCGTCTCTCTGATGGTCAGTTAGCCCATGTCGGTAAAGAGGCCCGCGAAGTCCTCGACAGCCTGAGCCGGCGGCTCGAGGAGCTCGATCAGCAGCTCCATCTCAACCCCCAGGAGCAGGAAACCCGCATTCGCGCGGCCACCAAGCGCGATGTGACCGAGCGCTTCATTCGCGCCGTTGATGAGGAGCAGGAACAGCGCCGCTCCAATCCAGCCTTGAAGGCCGCTGCGGGGGAATCCCTCGCCCGCGCCTTTCTGGAGATTGCCCGGCATCGCCTCCCCGGGGCCACCTTTGACTCTCTCCTTCAGGAAGCTCTGACGGCTTGTGATGAGGGCTCCGAAGAGGTGGAGGAGCCGATTGAGGAACCAGAAGTGCTGGCGCCGGAGCCCCCTCGGGCGCGGGTGATTCCCTTGGTGAAGCGGCCTGAAGCTCCCCAGCAGCCTGAACGGGAGCGGATGACGGTGGTGTTGACCCCCGATCCCTCACCGCAGATGGGCATCGACTGAATCAGGCGCTCTGGAACGGGTTGGCCGGCATGCGGGCAGCCCCATCGGCCATCGCCAACTGATCGAGCCTGAGCCGCTCCTCGCCGCTCAGGCTCCAGCTCAGGGCTGAGGCGGCCGCCTCCACCTGCTGGGTGCTCCGCATCCCAGGGATGGGCATGGCCCCGTGGGACCGGCACCAATTCAGGGCGACGGCCCCAAGGCCTCCCGGCCGGCCCTGGCTGATCTCCTCCATCGCTTGCCGCAGGGGAGCCAGCCGGGGCTCCAGCCTCCGGAACAGAGCTCCGCGTGGGCCTTGGGGGATGGGGCGTGGATCGCTCGCGCTGCGCCCGAGTAGTCCCAGGGCCAGGGGGCTGTAGGCGATCAGCTCGATGCCGAGTTCACGGCACACCTCGGCCATGCCACCCGGTTGCACGGCCTCAGGGGCGAGTAAAGAGAGCTGGACCTGCAGGCTGCTCAGGCGGATGCCCCGGGCGGCGAGCTGCTGGTGGACCTGCCGCAGCCGGCGGGGCCCCATGTTGGAGACCCCCAGGCTGGGGACAGCCCCACCGCTCACCAGGTCGGCCAGGCCCTCGAGGAGAGCGGGTTCCTGCCAGGGGGCGTAGCGGGCCGTGCTCCAGTGCAACTGCACCCGCTTTAGGTGCCCCTGGAGGCGGCGTTGGGAGGCGGCGAAGGCCCTGTCATATCCACGCCGGCCGAGGCGCCAGGGGAAAGGAGCGAGTTTCGTGGCAATGCAGAGGCGCTCCTGTTCGCCTGGGCTGCACTGGCTGGCAAATCGGCCCAGGAGCTCCTCACTGCGGCCGTTGAGGCGCCCCGTTCCATAGGAATCAGCGGTGTCGAAGAAGACCAGGCCCAGCTCGAGGCAGCGGCGGAAGGTGGCCTCCAGGGCAGCGTCATCGCGCTTGGGGTCATAGCCCCACAGAAACTGGTTGCCCCAGGCCCAGGTGCCGACTCCCAGTCCCGGCTGAGCGGCCTCGCTTGTCATGATCAAGTCGATGCAGGCCAACACTGTGCTGAATTCTCTGCCCAGAACCGCCACCGGCAGCCGCGCCTCTGGTGGCGATGAAGTGGAGCCACGGCGAGAGGATGGTCCGCAGCAGGATCCTGATCCAGTCCTCTGCGCCCATTGCGGCAGAACCGCCACCAACGGACTGGTCTGCATCGGCATGTGTGTGGCCGACTCCGGCTACTGAGATGCGCGCTTGGGCCCCCTTGCTGATCCTTGCGGTGGCCTCGCCCCTGCGGGCTGCGCAGGATGGTTTTGGGCGTTGGCAACAGGATGTGAGCCAGTGCCTTCTCCAGCTCGGGGCGCGCCGGATGGATCGCTGCCAAGGGCTTCGCCTCGATCAGCGCAATGAGGCGGTGCTCCGTCTCAGCGTGCTTGGTCCGGCGGAGGAGCCTGGACTGATGCAGGAACTGACCTTTGTGGGAGAGCTGGATCCCGGTAGTGCGCCCATGCGCTGCAGCGATGGGGTTTGCCAGCTCGAGGCCCCGATGCGTCTGTTGGTGGCCGTGGTTCGGACCGCCCGATTCAACAGCCGTGGATTGGTGGTGGGCTATCCCTCCACCACGCCGGCATCAGGCCAGTGCGCGCTCAGCAAGTCGGAGGTCAGCTGCCGGGCCGAAAGCAGCACTGGGGAGCAGTGGAGCGCCCAACTCACCCTGCGCTGAGAACTCAAAAAGGCGGCACCCAGATTCGAACTGGGGGTAAAGGATTTGCAATCCTCTGCCTTACCACTTGGCCATGCCGCCGCTTGGGAGCAAACTCCCAGGGACGGATCGTATCAGTCACGGGATGCCTGGCCGCCTGCTGGTGCTGAGCAACGGCCATGGTGAAGACCTCATCGCCCTGCGGGTGATCCAGGCCCTCAAGCAGCGCTCGCCGGGGCTTGAGGTGGCGGTGTTGCCGATGGTGGGAGAGGGGTCTGCCTACGCGGGGGCTGAGCGGTCGGGCCTGCTGCAGCGGGTGGGGCCCCGCCAGGCTCTGCCAAGCGGGGGATTCAGCAATCAGAGCCTGCGGGGGTTGCTGGCGGACCTCGCCGCCGGAGTGCTGGGGCTCAGTTGGCGTCAATGGCGGCTGGTGCGGCGCTGGGGCCGGGGCGGAGATCCGGTGCTGGCGGTGGGCGATCTGTTGCCCCTCCTATTGGCCTGGGCTGGGGGAGGCCCCTACGGATTCATCGGTACCCCCAAGAGTGATTTCACCTGGGCCAGCGGTCCTGGATCGGCAGGCCTGGCGGCGATTTACCACCGCCTCAAGGGGAGTGAGTGGGACCCCTGGGAGTGGGCCTTGATGGGTCGGCGTCGTTGCTATCTGGTGGCGATGCGCGATGCCCTCACGGCCCGAGGCCTGCGCCGTCATGGGGTGCCCGCGCTCGCCCCAGGCAATCCGATGATGGATGGGTTGGCCTCCGATCCACCGCCCCAGAGCCTGGGCACCAGCCGCCGCCTGTTGCTGCTCGGTGGCAGCCGCATGCCGGAGGCCCTTGGCAATCTGCGGCGCCTGCTCGAGAGCTTGGCCCTGCGCCAGAACCTTGATCCCCTGGTGGTGTTGGCCCCCACCGGCTCACGCCCCACCCCCCAGGAGTGGGCTCCCCTGCTCAAGGACCTGGGCTACGAACCGGGATCGCTCCCGCTGGATTGCGCTGCCGCTTCGGCGTGGCGCTGCGGAAGCACCCTGCTCCTGATCGGCCCGGGCTGTTTTGCGCAATGGGCCTCCTGGGGGGAGCTGGCCCTGGCTGCCGCTGGCACCGCAACGGAGCAGGCGGTTGGTCTGGGGCTCCCGGCGCTGTCCCTGCCGGGTCCCGGGCCTCAGTTCAAGCGAGGTTTTGCGGAGCGGCAGAGCCGTCTTTTGGGAGGGGCTGTGCGGGTCTGCCTGACCCCGATGGCTTTGGCCGAGCGCCTGGATCTGCTGCTGCGGGAGCCGCAACTGCGGAGGGAGCTGGGGGGCATCGGCCAACGGCGCATGGGCCCGCCGGGAGGCAGTGCGGCCCTGGCTGGGCTGATCGAGGAGCGGCTGCTGGGGGCCTAGACCAGCTGAACGGGATGATGGGGCGATCCGCCGATGCGCCCCCCTCGCCCCATGGCCGCTCCCCAGGACAAGGACTACGTGACGGCCTGCGGCAAGCTCGCCAGCGCCCTGAGCATCAGCATCGCCTCGGCCCGCCGCAAGGTGGATTTGGTCGCCGCCAAGGAGGGTGTGCGCGACAACCCAGGGCGTCTGCTGATCGCCCAGCGTCTGTTCCTGGAGGCCCAGGGGGTCGGCGAGCAGTCGCGCCAGTTGTTGGATGTCCTGCTGGAGGCCGTGAAAGAGGAGGAGAACTACCTGGGCGATGACTAGCCCAGGGGACCCCTCCTAGCTGCGGTGCTCAAAGATCGCCCCGAAGCGACCGCGATCGAGCTCTGAGATCACAGGGATGCAGGCGAAGCAGCGCTGGGCCAGTTCCAGGCGTTCCTCGCGTACAAGCATTTCGATCAGGCGTTCACGGGCGGCCAGCAGATAGCGGACATCATTGGCCGCGTAGGCCAGCTGGGCTTCGCTGAGCTCCTCCACCCGTCCCCAGTCACTGCTCTGGGCCCCCTTGTCGAGCTCCACCTTGCACAGCTCATTCACCAGGTCCTTAAGGCCGTGCCGGTTGGTGTAGGTCCGAGCCAGACGGCTGCCGATCTTGGTGCAGAAGAGCGGATTGACCTGAATCCCGAGCCCCTCCCCGAGGGCGGCCACATCGAAGCGGGCGAAGTGGAACACCTTCTCAATGGAGGCGGCTTCCATCAGCTCCTTCAGCAGAGGGGCTTCGCTCTGACCGCGAGCAATGCGAATGCAGCAGACGTTGTCCTGTTCGTCGCTGATCTGCACCAGGCAGAGGCGGTCACGGCCGTGGATCAGGCCCATCGCTTCGGTGTCCACCGCCAGGGCCTTGGAGCGGCCGAGGAGGGCATGCCACTCCTGGTCGAGGTCGCGGTCCAGCACGGCAAAGCGGGCGGGGCTGGATCCTGCTGCCGGAGGAGTCATGGCGCTGGTGGAGCTGCTCAAGGGGAAGACCTCTGATGCCTGCCATCGTCGCGGACCGCGCCGCGAATCCCAAGATCATCCTGTTCTTTTGAGACTTGCAATGAGATTGCGCTAGCAGGTGGATAGCGCCTGGCCTTTGTCCAATGCGATCCCGCCATCTGCAGGCACGCCCCGGCCTGGGCTCGATTCGTGCCTTTTTTGAACGTCCCGCTATTCAGCATCTCGGCCTGGAGCTGGCCGTTTGTTGGGTGCTTGAGCGCTTGCTGCAGGCCGATACCTATCCCACGGCCCTGATGCATGACCTCAGCGATGTCCATCCGAAGCTGCGTCTCTCGGAGACGGTGTTGCAACAGGCCCTGGGTTTTCTCGATCAGGAAGGGGCGATCGCCAGCTACGCCCAACGCTGCCCCAGCCGGGGTCGGCCGCGCCGCATGTTGCACCTCCTGGAGACCCATCGCCAGGACGCCGAGCAGTTGATGCCGCCGTGGCACGACTGGCTGGAGGAGAATGAGCGGAATCTTCATGCCGGGTCGCATGTCCCAGGCCCTGGGTTCCACCCTGCCGCTCACGCTCCTGCTGGCTATCGGCCTGGTGTTCTTCCTGCGGGCCGCCAGTAAGGACCGCACCACTGTGGTTGAAATCCGCTCCTCCAAGCCCCCGCTGGAGGTGCTCCCGGCCATGACCGAGTGGCTGCAGGGCCGCGGCTGGGTTGCCGAAGAAACCAATCCTGAGCGCCGGCTGTTGCGCTTTCGCGGTCAGGTGGAGGCCAGTGCTGGCCTGGCGGTCCTCCTGTCGATGCTTGGGGCCGTGGGGGCGGCCTGCCTCGGGCTGGTCCTCTGCCAGTTGCTCCCCGCGCTGGCCTGGTGGCCCCTCCTGCTGACCGGTCTCGGTCCCCTGGCCGGTTGGATCTATCGCCGCCGGGCCGCCCGCGCGGAAACGCTGGAGCTGCGTTTGATCAGCCATGACCAGGCCACCGGCAGCGCCCTGCAGATGCGGGCCCATCGCGATGAACTGATCGCCTTGGAGCAGGAGATGGGCCCCCGTCTGGGTTTGTTTGGGGCCGGCGATCTGTTGCAGTCACCGATCTAAGGCAGGGGCCTTCCGAAGTCCTGAATTGGGCCAGAGTGGTGCGATGAGCGTTCCGCGCCGCCGCACCTTGATCCTGGCCAGCCTGGCTGCCGCCGGGGTTGCCATGGCCGCTGCGGCTCAGGCCCCGGCCCCGGTCCCCGACGGCCCTGATCCCCTCACTGGGGCGCGAGGCCGGCTCGGCCGGGACTGGGTGGGCCGCGCCTCCGTGAAGGCCGACACCCCGATCTTGGTGATGGCCGGGCACGCCGATTCCCAGGGCATCCCTGGTTCAGGGACGTCCGGTGATGCGGTGGATCGCCGCGGCGCCCGGCCGATGCAGGCGGGCATCCGTGATGAGTTGTTCTGGAACCTGGAGGTGGCTCGCCGCGTTGTGAAGCTCGGCCAGGAGCGGGGCCTGAACATCAGCTTCTATGACCCCCCGCCGCGCACCATCCACGACGGCGATGACCCCCGCACCAATTGGAGTGTGGGGAAGGCCCACGCGGCAGCCGGGGGCTATGCCCTGGAGATCCATTTCGATGCCTATGGCCCTGACGGCATTGGCTCCGGGGTGATTCCGGCGTTCCATCGCCCTTTCACATCGATCGACGAGAGCCTGGCGGTGGCCTTTGGGGGCTATCCCTGGCAATTCCGCGGTGGTCTCGGCGGTCCTCGCCGTGGCATCACGATCTTGGAGATCGGCAAGCTTGAGGCGCCCCTGGAGCCCGCCCTGCGCAATCCACGCAGCCGCGAACGGGCCCTTCAGACGATCACTGAGCGGGTGGTCGCCGCTCTCGAAGCTGGGGTGGGTCGCCAGCAGAAGCCGCCCGGTGCCCCGCTGGCCGTGCAGGTTCCCCGTTCAGCCCACAGCCCCGTGGGGCTGGCACCGGGAGATCAGTGAGTCATCCCCGAGCCAGTTCTGGGGTCTGGTGAACAGCTCGGTGAGCAGGGCTTCGCGGCTGCCTTCCCCAGGCTGATAGCTGTATTCCCAGCGCACCAGTGGCGGTAGGGACATCAGGATCGATTCGGTGCGGCCGTTGGTCTGCAGGCCAAAGATCGTGCCGCGGTCGAAGACGAGGTTGAACTCGACGTAGCGGCCGCGGCGATAGAGCTGGAACTGACGCTCCCGCTCCCCATAGGGGGTGTTCTGGCGCTTCTCGGCGATCGGCACATAGCTCGGCAGAAAAGCGTTCCCGCAGGCGCTGGCCAGGGAGAACAACTGCTCCCAGCTCTGGGGTTGTCTGCCCACCCGCTGGCTGGCGGCGGCGGCGGGTCCCTCGGGGGCCTGACCCTTGTAGAGGACGCCGCGGGGGTCCTGGTAGTCGTAGAAGATCCCGCCCACGCCGCGGGTTTCATCGCGGTGCTTCAGATAGAAGTATTCGTCGCACCAGGGCTTGAACACCTCGTAGTAGGCGGGGTTCACGCTGTCGCAGGCCCCCTTCAGGGTGCGGTGGAAATGTTGGGCGTCTTCCAGGAAGGGGTAGTAGGGGGTGAGGTCGGCCCCGCCACCAAACCACCACACCGGTCCTGCCTCGAAATAGCGGTAGTTGAGGTGAACGGTCGGGATATAGGGGTTGCGGGGGTGCAGCACCATCGAGGTGCCAGTGGCGTACCACCGGTGTCCCTTGGCCTCAGGCCGCTGGCTGAGGATCGAGGGGGGCAGTTCGGTGCCCTCCACTTCGGAGAAATTGACGCCGCCTTGCTCAAAGATGCGGCCCCCCTTCATCACCCGCGAGCGTCCGCCACCGCCCTCCGGACGGACCCAGCTCTCCTCTTCAAAGCGACCCACCCCATCGAGCTTGGCCAGGCCCTCGCAGATCGAATCCTGCAGGCCCATCACCAGGGCCCGGGCGCGCTCACGGGAATCGGCCGGTGGGGGCTCTAGGGCCGGAGCACCAACGGGGGTGCGGCCATGGGCGGGGTTCACCGCACTCTCGCTGGCCAGCTTGGCCTTG
>JAURGL010000050.1 GCA_030833825.1 Vulcanococcus sp. SFB_649D_100_25
ACCGGCCAGGTGCACGAACTCAGCGCTGGTGATGCCCTGGTGGAACTGGTGAACCGCAGTCACCGCGGGATCAGCCTGGGGCCTGAGCCCGCGGTGATCCTGGTGGTCTACGCCGGTGCCAAGGGAGTACCCACCACCGTGCTCGACAAGCCCAGTCCCAAGACTGGTTTGTAGGCTCGCTGCAGCGCGTTCAGCCCATGGGCAGCAGCTTCGGCGACCTCTTCCGCATCAGCACCTTCGGCGAATCCCACGGCGGCGGCGTGGGCGTGATCGTGGATGGCTGCCCGCCCAGGCTGGAGCTTGACCTCGAGGCGATCCAGCAGGAACTCGATCGCCGCAAACCTGGCCAGAGCAAAATCACCACCCCACGCAAGGAAGATGACCGCGTGGAGGTCCTCAGCGGCCTACTGGATGGGGTCACCCTGGGCACCCCCATCGCCATGGTGGTGCGCAACAAGGATCAACGCCCGCAGGACTACAAGGAGATGGAGGTGGCCTTCCGCCCCTCCCATGCCGATGCGACCTACCAGGCCAAGTACGGGATCCAGGCCCGCAGTGGGGGCGGTAGAGCCTCAGCCCGGGAAACCATCGGCCGCGTGGCTGCCGGTGCCATCGCGAAACAGCTCCTGGCCAAGGCCCATGGCACCGAAGTGATCGCCTGGGTCAAACGGATCCACAACATCGAAGCCAGCGTTGACCCCACCGCCGTGAGCCTTGAGGCCGTAGAAAGCAACATCGTGCGCTGCCCGGATCAGGCGGTTGCCACCCGGATGATTGAGCGGATTGAAGCGATCGGACGCGAGGGGGACTCCTGTGGCGGGGTGATCGAGTGTGTGGTGCGCAACGCCCCCATGGGCCTGGGGATGCCGGTCTTCGACAAGCTCGAGGCAGATCTCGCCAAAGCGGTGATGTCCCTACCGGCGACGAAGGGCTTTGAAATCGGATCGGGCTTCGAAGGAACCCTCCTGAAGGGGAGCGAACACAACGACGCCTTCCTTCCCACCAGCGATGGCAGCCTCCATACCGCCACCAACAACTCCGGAGGCGTTCAGGGAGGGATCAGCAATGGGGAGCCGATCTTGATCCGCGTGGCGTTCAAGCCAACGGCCACGATCCGCAAGGCCCAACAGACAATCAACGCCCGTGGCGAAGCGACCACGCTCGAAGCGAAAGGTCGGCACGACCCCTGCGTGTTGCCCAGGGCCGTGCCGATGGTGGAGGCGATGGTGGCCCTGGTGCTGGCGGACCACCTGCTCAGGCAGCAGGGTCAGTGCAGCCTCTGGTGAGGCTCAGCGGACGACTGTGAGCTGACCCGCGCCATTGCTGCCATTGGCCGTTGGGGTGGCGTTCGCAGCACCAAGACGACCCACCGCCTTGGCCATCCGACGTGCCACCGATCCGCCTTTGCTCACTCCGGTCTTTTTCACCGGATTGCGGGCGGGGGTTTTGGCCACAGGCTTGGCCTTGGCACCAACGCGGGGCTTCGCTTTGGCAACAGGTTTTGCCTTGGCCACGGGTTTGGCTTGGGCGGCAGGCTTGGCCTTGGCCACAGCCTTTTTAGGAGCAGCCTTCTTGGGAGCTGCTTTTTTCACGGTTGCCGTCGTCGCGGCGGCCTTTTTGACGACAGCCTTTTTGACGACAGCCTTCTTGGGGGCGGCTTTCGTCGTTGTGGTCCGGCTGCGATGGCTGAGGATCAGGGCCCACTCAGCGTCGCTGAGGTTGGTTGGCTTGGCGCCATGGGCATTCGCCAGCTTTGCGGCCTTCTCAATGTCACCGATGAGGTTTTTCCAGGAGGTGGAAAAACGCTTGTCGGATTGGGACTTCGCGCCGCTTTCGACCAGGGTCTCAACCACCCCTGCGGCGGAGACTTTCTTGCGACGTCGGTTGAAGATCTCCTTTTGAAGCTGAGCGATCAAAGCGTCTGCTTTGGCGCTCAGCTTGATGGTGAGCTGAGACATGAAACGAGAAACGTCTATCTCAGGGGTAGCACTATGGTCTCAATCTGACAACAGTGTTCGATTGGCGCGCTCCTCGAGCCATGCCAACAGGGAGGTCAACCCCGGACGGAGCCGAAGTCCATCTGCCGTCTCCCCGGAGTTGTCGAACAGGCTGCTTCCCAGCGCTACAGCGTTGACGCCGGCCTCAAACCAGGCCTGGGCATCACTGGCCTGCAAACCCCCAGCAGCAATACAGAACGGCAACGGGCCCATCGGCCCGGAGAGTGATCGCCAATAGCCCGGGCCAAGGCTGGCAGCTGGGAACAACTTCACCGCCGGGGCACCCAGGTTGAGCGCCTGGACGATCTCTGAGGGAGTGAACACCCCCGGGACCAGAGTGATCCCCAGGGACTGGGCCCTCTCCATCAAGGAGCGATCGAGGATCGGCGACACCGCGTAGGTCAATCCTGCGGAGATAGCGGCCTCCAGGCCCGCAACTGTCCGGACGGATGCCGCCCCTAGAGCGATCGCCGGGAAGGAGTGCTTGAGGGCCCCCGCCATCTCCACCCAGCTGCTCGAACAGTCCACGGCCAGCTCGACGTGGCGCAGTCCAACCGCCGCGAGTTGATCGAGCTGGGAGATGGCCTGACTCAGGCTGTCAGGTCTGAGCACCGCCAGCACGGGCTGACGGCGCAGGCGATCCAACAGAGCCGAGGGATCAGACGTATTCAGCGACCCGAACGTCACTGCGGATCAACAGCTCTTGGAGATCCTCAGCATCGACGGTTTCCCGCTCGACGAGCATCTCGGCAAGCTCATCCAAGACGCTGCGGTTGCCGTTGAGAACGGCGGTAGCGCGCTTGTAAGCCTCAGCCACAAGCTGACCAACCTCTTCGTCGATCGCGGCTGCGGTGTCTTCGGAGAAGTCGCGTTCTGCAGCGATGTCGCGGCCAAGGAACATGCCGCCCTGGCTACGGCCAAGGGCGACAGGGCCGAGCCGATCACTCATGCCAAAGCGGGTGACCATTTGGCGTGCCACACGGGCCACCTGCTGGAGGTCGTTCGAAGCCCCGGTCGTGACTTCGTCTTCGCCATAGACGATCTCCTCAGCAACACGACCACCCAGAGCAACGGCCATCTGGTTCTGGAGGTAGGCGCGGGAGTAAAGGCCAGACTCCATCCGCTCTTCCGAAGGGGTGAAGAAGGTCAGACCACCGGCATTGCCTCGGGGAATGATCGAGATCTTTTGCACCGGGTCGTAGTCAGGCATCAGGGCGCCAACAAGGGCATGGCCTGCCTCGTGATACGCCACCAAACGCTTGCGCTTCTCGCTCATCACGCGGTCCTTCTTCTCAGGACCGGCCATCACGCGCTCGATCGCATCATTCACCTCATCCATGGAGACTTCGGTGAGCTGACGACGGGCGGCCAGGATCGCCGCTTCATTCAGCAGGTTGGCCAGATCCGCACCTGTGTAGCCAGGGGTGCGGCGCGCGATCTTGTCGAGGTCGACGTCCTTAGCAAGAGTCTTGCCGCGGGCATGAACGCCGAGGATCTGAAGACGACCGGCGTAATCAGGGCGGTCAACAACCACCTGACGATCGAAACGACCGGGACGCATCAGGGCTGCATCGAGCACGTCAGGGCGATTGGTCGCCGCGACGATGATGATGCCGGTGTTGCCCTCAAAGCCATCCATCTCCGTCAGGAGCTGGTTGAGGGTCTGCTCCCGTTCATCGTTACCGCCGCCCAGGCCAGCACCGCGCTGACGTCCGACGGCGTCAATCTCGTCGATAAAGACGATGCAGGGGGCATTTTTCTTGGCCTGCTCGAACAGATCGCGGACGCGGCTGGCGCCAACGCCCACAAACATTTCCACGAACTCCGAACCGGAGATGGAGAAGAAGGGAACACCGGCCTCACCGGCTACGGCCTTGGCAAGCAGGGTCTTACCGGTGCCCGGAGGGCCAACAAGCAGCACACCCTTGGGGATCTTGGCGCCGACGGCGGTGAAGCGATCGGGGTTCTTGAGGAAGTCAACGACTTCGGTGAGCTCGAGCTTGGCCCCCTCGATGCCGGCCACGTCACCGAAGGTGACCTGGGTTTGCGGCTCCATCTGAACTCGGGCCTTGCTCTTGCCGAAGTTCATGGCGGGGTTACCGCCGCCACCCTGGGCGCGGCGCAGCAAAAAGAAGAGGCCGCCCAGCAGGAGCAGGGGGAAAATCAAGGACCCAACAGCCTGCTGCCAGGCCTGGGGCTGACGGGAAGGCTCAACGGCGATGTCCACCTTGTGGCCTTCAAGGAGCTTGAGCAGATCCTTGTCGGGAGCGAGGTTGACGACCGCGCGCTGACCGTCGTTCTCGACCACCTGGGCCGTACCGCGATCCGGGGAGATCAGGACACGGGAGACCTCATTGGACTCCACGGCCTCGACGAAGTCGCTGTAGCGGAGGGTGCGCGGGGCATTGGCCGGATCAGGACGATCCAGGAAGGCCGTGCCTACGGCGATGACCACCACGGCAAGGAGCACGTAGAGGCCTGCATTACGCCAGCGCTTCTTCACTTGGTTCTCCGCTTGGTTGGGGACAGTGATTAAGGAATGTTAACCGGACTCAGGCAGCAGCCCGCAGCACGTCCACCACGCTGCGGAAGGCGAACCACTCGGGGATCTCCTCCCCACTGCGCAGCATCTTGCGGAACTGGGTGCCGCTGAGCTTCTTGACGTGGAGTCCGCGGGCATCGGCGTGCTCCGCCGTGACGTACCCCTCCTCCTCGGTGTAGACGAGGTTGAGGGAGGGCACGGTCTCCATGCCCAGTTCGGGGGCGTTGTCGCGGGCGAAGTCCTGTGCCTGGTAAGGGCCGTAGAAATCCTCCCCGCTGATGGAGGACTTACAGCCGGCCATGTCCCGGCCAATGATGAAGTGGGTGCAGCCGTAGTTCTTGCGGATGATCATGTGCTGCAGGGCCTCACGCGGACCCGCCATGTGCATCGAATAGGGGAGGTAGGCCCAGCGAATGCGTGGGTTATTCACCTCAGCCGCAAGGCGCTCATAGGTCTGGAACCGGACCTCCCCGGAGATGTCGTCGTCCTGGGTAGGTCCACAGGTGGGGTGCACGAGGACCACGCCCTGATCGCTCACATTGGTGGCGTCAAGCGCCCGGGTGAAGAGCTCGTAGTGGGCGCGGTGGATGGGATTGCGGCACTGGAAGGCCACCACGTCCTGTCCCTCGGGCAGGTTGGCCCGCACCTCAGCCGGGGTCTTGCAGGGGAAAACCCGCTTGGGCAACTCCAGGCCCTGAATGGCACCGCCGAGGTAGAAGCGGCCGCGCTCCGTGGCGATCATCTTCACGGCCGGGTGCTCCAGCGACGAGGTGCCGTAGCAACCCACCGCTTCACGGGCTTTATCGGGCTCCCACTTGCTCTCCACCGTCATCACCGCGAGCTCCTGGCCGCGGTAGGTGAGCAGGAGTTTGTCCCCCAGAGCAATGTCGTCGCGCTGGGTATCCATCACGATCGGCAGGCCAAAGAGCAGGCCACTGGTGGTCCGATTGCTCTCCACCACCGACTGGTAATCCTCCTGGTGCATGAAGCCGCGCAGGGGGGAGAAGCCGCCAACCATCAGCAGCTCCACGTCGCAGGCATTGCGATCGGAGCACTCGACCACATGGGTCACGCCAGCCTTCACCGCATCGCGCTGCTCCATCGGGACGCGCAGATCCACGAGGCTGCCGCCATGGGGTGCAATCAGGCCTTTCGGGGCAGCAACGGTGCTCGACATGGCAGCGGGAGAGTGATCAGTTGCGGCGATTCTCCCAGAGCGGATCGATCCCAACGGAAGCGGCAGGCAGAGGGACAAAAAAAGGGGCCCCGAGGGGCCCCTGAGCATTGAGTTCAGCGGGCTGGCTGAACTCAGGCCTTCTCGAGACGGCCGTAGAGCTGTCCGGTGATCTTCACGTCCACGGGATCGTGGCTGCCCATGTCGGTATCCGAGGGCTGAATGGCAGTGAAGACGCCGGCGAACTCACCGGTGGAGGCATCCACCTTGGTGATGGAGAGATTCATCTCACCAGTGCCATCGATGTAGCGCTTGCTGTTCTCGCGAGCCAGCTCATCGTCCTGGCCGTTGAGGGCCACCAGACCCTGGGCGTACTGCACACCAGTGGTGAGTGCACGGCCCTTGGGGTCGAGGAAGTTGGAGGTGCGGTAGCTGGGAACGCGGTAGCTGCCGTTGAGATCGGTGCTGGTGCTGATGGCGGCACCGTCAGCGGTGGCGTTCAGCTCCTTGCTGGAGAAGGTGAAGGGGACTTCCTCACCACCGGGCAGCAGCACGGTGACGATCTGGAAGTCAATGCCGCCCTGCTCCTGGAAATTGATGCCGTTACCGGTCACCGCCAGGTCGCCATAAACCTGGTCAAGGCTGGTGGTGAAGCGGGTCAGGATCTTGGTGGCCACGAACTGGGCTTCCTGACGCTTGTTGGTGGGCTCGCCTTTCACATACACCTCAGCAGGGTGCATGCAGATCTCGCGCAGCTGGTACTTGGCGGAGCTGTCGAGGGGGATCGAACCACGGGCCGAGTCAGGCAGGGTCGGGCAGTCGTTGGCCAGACCGGTGTTGTGGATGTCGTCGTAGGTCAGGTTGGCCCGGTCAACGGCCTTCGCACCGCCGCTGCAGGCCGTGACGAGGGTCAGACAGAGCGCCAGCACGATGGCCAGCAGAGGACGGAAACGCATGGGATAAAGCCGGTCTGGCAGGGAAAACCTCTGATTTGGGGTGCGCCCGATCGGGATACTACCGGTGCAAAACGCCCATTCCGCGTACCATGTCGCGGCTCTCAACAACCTGTATGCGAGAGCGTCAGACCGAAGCCCGATGATCCCCGTATGAGCGAAGCCAGCACCAATTCCCTGATCGCCGACAGCCTGACCCGCGGGGACTGGGAAGCACGGCTGAGCTCGGAGCTGGAGAGCCTGCAGGAGCTGGCCAATGAAGTGTCAGGGGAACCTGAGGCCCTGCTGCTGTTGCTGCGCCGAATCGAAGAACTGCACCGCACCATTCAGGACGGGGCCTTCCGCTCCAGCCTCCCCTCCGATCGCGGTGAGCTGTTCAGCCTGCTCCAGGGGATGGAGAAGAGCGGTGGCTGGCCCTACATCCCCCGCTTGCAGCTCCGCACCTTCATGGAGTTGCTGCAAAGCGGCGACGCCGACTCGGCCCTGGCCGCCTGAGCATCACGGCAACAGCTGCCCAAGGGCGCTCAGCAGAACATGCCCCAGGGGGAGCTTGCCCATCGGCTCGATGGGCGTGCAGGCATCGCCTGGCCCCAGCAACCAACCCTCATTGGATGCACTGCCAAAACCCGCTCCTGGCTTGTCAATTGGGTTGGCAAAGAGCAGATCACAACCCTTTCGGTTGAACTTGGCCCGGGCCTGACTGAGGACATCCCCGCTCTGGGCCGCAAAACCCAGGATCGGCTGTGCCCCCCGCCGCTGCCGCACCAAGGCAGCCAGGAGATCCGGAACCGGCTCCCAGCCCTCCGCCAGGGCAGCTTCCAGTTGCGCTTTCTCGAGCTTGTGCTCCAAACGCTGGGCGGGGCGGTGATCGGCCACAGCCGCAGCCATGGCGATGGCATCGGCCTGGGGCTGCAGGTCCAGAAGGACCTCCTGCAACTCTGCGCCGGTATCGATGGGATGGGCCGTGATCCCCTCGAGCCAAGAGGGATCTAACTGAAGAGGGCCGTGGACCAGATCAACCTGGGCACCGCGCAGCCGGGCGGCCTGGGCGAGCATCACCCCCATCTGACCGGTGCTGGGGTTACTGATGCATCGGGCTGGATCCAACCACTCCCGGGTGGGACCAGCCGTCACCAACAAACGGCGACCGCCCCAATCCCGCCGCCAACCCCAACTGGCGAGCGACTCCAGGGCCAACAACAGAAGCGAAGGTTCCGCCATCCGCCCGGTGCCCTCACGGTCACAGGCGAGGAGCCCCGCAGCAGGGCCAAGGGGCAACACCCGCTCAAAGGTCTTCAGGGCCTCCCAGTTGGCCGCAACACCTGGGGAGCCCCACATCGCGGTGTTCATGGCTGCGGCCGCCAAAACAGGGGCCTCCGTGGCCAACAGCAGTGATGCCAGGAGGGTGTCGCCAAGCCCGTGGACCCAACGGCCGAGCGTGGTGGCAGAGAGGGGGGCGAGCAAGACCAGATCAGCCCACTCCGCCAACTCCACATGCAGGGGACGCGCGGCCGTATGGCTCCACTGATCAGCGTCGAGATAACAGCGATGGCGACTCAGGCTCGCCAGGGCCACGGGGCTCACCAAGGCAGCAGCGCTTGGAGTCAGCACGCAGCGCACCTCAGCGCCGCGCTTGACCAGGGCACTGACCACGGTCGGCAACTTGACGGCCGCGATGCTGCCGCTGATGCCAACCAGCACGCGCCTGCCCGCCAGGGGATCAAGGGTCGTCGGCAGGGCGGAATCAGTCCTCATCGAATGGCTCTTGATCCACCAGGTGCACGTAGGGCCTGGCCAGATCAGGGCGATGGATGGCCACAGCTCGCAGGAGGTGCCAATCCTCGAGCCCCGCAAAAGGGGTCGGATAGTCATCGTCTTCGAGGCGCCGTGCCAAATCAGCCACGGATGCCTCCGTCTGGGAGGCGATCAGTTCCGGAGTGATGGCGGGGGAGTCGGTCATGGCCTGCAAAGACTGATAAGTTCTGGCCAGGACAGGGGTTCTCCTGGTCTCCTCGGGGAATTAGCTCAGCTGGTAGAGCGCTGCGATCGCACCGCAGAGGTCAGGGGTTCGAGTCCCCTATTCTCCATCCACCCATGAAAACCCTTCCCAGGGCTGGCCATGAACTGGAAACCAGAAGCTGAGGCCAAGCTCAAGGAGATCCCCTTTTTTGTACGTCCTGCGGCACGCAAGCGCATTGAGGCGCTGGCGTCAGAAGCAGGGGTTGATCTGATCGACGAGGCCTTTTTCGACGACGCCAAGGCCAAATTCGGCCAAAAATGAGCCCCAGCACCAGGCAGCTCCTTCGGTGCGAGGGCGTTCCACGCAAACGCACTTTGGCGGGCTTGGGACTGCTGACCTACCTGCTGGTGACACGCCCCACAACCCTTGTGGGGTTTGGACTGCTGGCTGCGACGCAGTCTCTGCTAAAGGCCGATGCGGTAAAAGGGTTTAGCTTTCGAAACCTTTACCGCTCATGTCGCAGTCGAAGCGCGAGCAGGTGGTGAGTCACCTGCGCTACATCCGCCAAGAGCTGCGCGAGATGCATCAGGGCGTGATGGAAGACGGTCTGCTGCCGGAGGCCGGCGAAGTCCGTGGGGTCATGGCTCAAATGGAGGCCCTTCTTGAGCTGCTCGAAGGGAAAGGGTCCCGCAAAGCCAAGGACGCAGACGGCTGAGGGGCCAGCAAACCTGAGCGGATTCCAGCCCGGGGAGACCCGGGCTTTTTTCATGCCCCTGCGTTAAACATCACGGCAGTGCTGCACAACACCAGGCCCTGACTCTTCTGCCTCCGCCACAACGCACGCGCCTGCAGCAAAACCTCGGCGGGGCCTGGCCTCGGCTCGAGGCATGGGCAAGCAACCCCTGGCGGCGGCTTTCTCTGCTGCTGATCGTTCTGTTGGGGACCTTTCTGATCGGCAACGGGATCGGCACGCTCACCGGGGCACGCTCGTTTCTGGATCCACCGGCAGCCCTGCTCTGCGTCCTGGCGATGGAACTGGCGATTCGCCTGAGGGGTCCCCTGCTGCGACGCGCCAAGAACAACCTGGGGCTGCAGCTCCTGGACATGAGCCGACTGGGCTTCTGCTACGGCCTGCTGCTTGAGGGCTTCAAGCTGCTCTGAATCGCGCGTTCAGCCAGCCGCCAAGAGATAAAGCAAGGCCATCCGAATGGGGATCCCGTTGGTGACCTGCTCCTCCACCAGGGAATGGCTGGGATCGTCCAGGAGGGCTCCGCTCATCTCCACGCCGCGGTTGACGGGACCGGGATGGAGAACGGGCAAGTCTGCGGAGCAGGCCTGGAGCCGCTCATGGGTGAGTCCATAGGCGCGGTGGTAGCTCTCAAGGCTGGTGAGCAGGTTCTGGTTCATGCGCTCTTTCTGGAGTCGCAACGTCATCACGGCATCAGCGCCCACCAAGGCCTGATCGAGGTTGCGCTCCACCGTGATCCCCCCGCGCGCCGCGACAGGATCGACGGCCTGTCCGGGAGGAGGGGCATCAACAAAGGCAGCAAACGCCTGGGGCAGCAGGGTGGCGGGGCCGCAGAGCACCACGTCGGCGCCGCAGGCTGTCAACGCCCACAGGTTCGATCGCGCCACCCTCGAGTGGAGGATGTCCCCCACGATCACGATGCGGCGCCCCCGCAGGGCCTCTGGCGTAGGGCTTTCGGGATTGAAGTGCCGGGCCAGGGAGAACAGATCAAGGAGTCCCTGGCTGGGATGGCTGTGCAGACCGTCACCGCCATTGAGGACGGCGACGCGATCACCGCTGAGATCAAGGTCGTGGGGCAAAGAAGCGGGAACGCCGGTGCAGCGATGTCTGACCACGAGCAGGTCGGCCCCCATGGCCACATAGGTGCGGACCGTATCCAGCAGGCTTTCCCCCTTGCTCAGGGAACTCGACGAAGGAGAGAAGCTCTGCACATCGGCCGACAGGCGCTTGGCCGCCAGTTCAAAGCTGCTGCGAGTCCGGGTGCTGGGCTCAAAGAACAAGGTGGTGACCAGCTTCCCCTGCAGGGCCGGCAGCTTCCGGGCACCGCTGGTGGGCATGGCACGAAACCGCTGCGCCAGCTCCAGAACAGTGGAGTAATCCTCGAGCGAGAAGGCCGCCAGATCCAACACGTGGCGGTGGGTCCAGTCGCTCAAAGCGGGAGACAGTCGACACTTTCAGGCTAGAAGCTTGTGGTGCAGCCGGCCACGTCGAAGGCATCCGCCAGGGCCGGCGCGCGATCACCCTGGGCCCGCTTGCTGATGCTGCGGCAGCTGCGCAGGTACCACCGCCAGGGCAGCGTCTGCCCCTGACTGATACCGATCCGCGTGGTTTGGAGCACCTGATCGGGGCCCAGGGGGTTCAACTCAGGCGGCCTCGGGGC
>JAURGL010000051.1 GCA_030833825.1 Vulcanococcus sp. SFB_649D_100_25
GCACCAACCGTCGCCATCTCGGACAACCGAACTGACCTCAGCACCATCGAGCAACTCAGCACCAGCAGATACGGCCTGCTGGGCGAGATGGTTGTCGAGCTTGGAGCGCTGCACGATCCAGAAGGGTGAATCGCCCGGCAGCACAGCAATGACGGGATCCTCGAGGCACCAGGTGAAGCGCACCTGGGTGATCACCTGATCCACGGCAGGCTGCAGATCAAACGGGAACAGCTTCTGCACCGAAGCAGCCATCCCGCCGCCGCAGGGCTTGTACCGCGGCAGAGCCTGGGACTCGATCAGCAGGACACGCCGTCCCCGGACAGCCAGGTGATAAGCCGCGGCGGAGCCGGCAGCGCCGGCTCCGATGACGATCACATCAAAGCTCAAGGGACGAAGCTCAAGGGGTGAGGCTCAAACCTTGAGGATGTCGGCCTCTTTCTCAGCCAACAACTTCTCGATCTCAGCGATGAACTTGTCGGTGAGCTTCTGAACCTTGTCCTGCTCATCTCGGCTCTGGTCCTCGGAGAACTCTCCCTCCTTCTCCTGCTTCTTGACCTTGTCGATGGCGTCGCGGCGGATGTTGCGCAGGGCCACCTTGCCCTCCTCCGCGTACTTGGCGGCAAGCTTGCAGAGATCCTTGCGGCGATCTTCCGTCAGCGGGGGGATGTTGATCCGAATCACCTTGCCGTCGTTGTTGCAGGTGAGACCCAGATCGCTCATGGAAATGGCCTTCTCGATCAGAGCCAGGGAGCTCATATCGAAGGGCTGAAGCTGGATCGTGGTGGAGTCGGGCGTGCTGATGGTCGCCAACGACTTCAGAGGTGTATCGGCCCCGTAGTACTCCACCTGGATCTTGTCGAGCAGGGACGCATTGGCTCGGCCAGTACGAATGGTGTTGAACGTGCGCTGGGTGGACTCCACCGATTTGCGCATGCTGGCTTCGAGTTCCATGGCGTAGAGAAGGGCAGAGGGGGTGGGGAGGCCGCAGCCCCGTCAGGCAGAAGGAAGGATGCTGGTGCCGATGGGTTCACCACGCACAGCCCGTCCGATATTGCCGGAGCCGAACAGATCAAACACCACGATCGGGATGGCGTTGTCCTTGCAGAGGGCGATGGCCGTGCTGTCCATCACCTCAAGCTCACCGCTGAGCACATCTAGGAACGAGAGGCTCTCGTAACGAACGGCATCGGCAAATTTGTTGGGGTCCTTGTCATAGACCCCATCCACCTTGGTGGCCTTGAACACCACATCCGCACCAATCTCGGCAGCCCGCAGCGCCGCCGTGGTGTCCGTGGTGAAGAAGGGGTTGCCGGTGCCGGCGGCGAAGATCACCACCCGGCCCTTCTCCATATGGCGAATGGCCTTACGGCGGATGTAGGGCTCAGCCACCTCCTGCATGGAAATGGCGCTTTGAACGCGGGTGGGGATGCCGGCGCGCTCAAGCCCGTCCTGGAGGGTGATGGCGTTCATCACGGTGGCCAGCATGCCGACGTAATCGGCGGTGGCCCGGTCCATCCCAGCGGCTGAGCCTTTGAGGCCGCGGAAGATGTTGCCGCCGCCCACCACGATGGCCAGCTGGGTGCCATCCGCAACAACGGCCGCCACATCCTTGGCAATCGCATTCACGATGGCAGGGTCAATGCCGTAGCCCTGCTCACCCATAAGGGCTTCGCCACTGAGCTTCAGCAACACGCGCTGGTAGGCCATCCCTTCGTGCTGCAGATCCGTTGGCCGAACAGTAGCAAGCGTGAGATCCCTTGCCGAAGCAGGCGCCGAGCGCTTCGATTGGCATCAATCGGGAGCAAGGGATGGACGGCGAAATGCACCAACCCGTGCAGCCATCAGGCTCGAGTCGCAGCGGACTGATGGCCCGGCTGACCCTCTCCGCCGTGGAGCGGCTCAGCGACGACCCCAGCAGCTGGCGGGAACCGGTGGTGCACAGGGCCCTCTTAATCAGTGGTCTATCGGTGCTGCTCAGCAGCCTCGCGATCCTCGAGGCCCACAGCAGCCAACAGCTCTAGAACTCAATCCCCGCCTGGGCCTTCACGCCCTGTTCCCGGAAGGGGTGGCGCACCAGTTTCATCTCGGTCACCAGATCAGCGCGCTCCAGCAGGGCAGGCGGAGCGCCGCGTCCGGTCAGGGCCACATGGGTGAGGGGTGGGCGCAGAGCAAGCCCCGTCAGCAGGTCATCCACCGCGAGGTAGCCGAGCTTGAGGGCCACATTCACCTCGTCCAGCACCACGAGCTTGCGGCTGCCATCGGATAGGTATTCACAGGAGCGCTGCCAGGCCTGTTGCACCAACTCCCGGTCCCGCTCTCGGTCCTGGGTTTCCCAGGTGAAGCCTTCCCCGAGGGCATGCCAGTGCAAGGCATCCCCGAACAGCTCCAGAGCCTTCGCCTCACCGGGGTGCCAGCCCCCTTTGATGAACTGCACCACCGCCACCTGCTCCCCATGGCCAAGGGTGCGCAGGACCAGTCCAAGCGCTGCGGTGGTCTTGCCCTTGCCGTCGCCGGTGAAGACCAGCACCAGCCCCTTCTCCAGGTTGCGTTCGCCCACCCTCTGCTTTTGCACCTCCTTACGGCGCGCCATGCGCCGCTGGTAGCCATCGGCGCTGGCCTCCGGCGCCAGGTCACCGCCCATCCCGAGTTCAGCGGCGGTCTGGTCGAGGGCGGAAGGATCCTGCACGGGGCGCGTTCCAGACGGTTTGCACCAATCTGCCTGGACTGCCCGCCGATCAGGCGGCCCGGAACCGGGCCAGGGCCGTATCCACCGCCTGCTGCTGATCCCGGCGCGTGATCCAGTGGTGGTAGGTGCGGGTGTGGATCGCCACGGAGTGCCCCATCATCCGCGCAGCCACCGTGTCGGGCAGCCCGATGTGGATGGTGCGCACGGCCCAGGCGTGGCGCAGGTCATAGGGGGTGAGGGGCAGCTGATAACGGCGAAACTGCTCAGCCACCCGCCGACCCACCTGCTGGAGGGTGGTGCGGCGCAGGTCCGTACAGACCACCGGCAAGTGCAAACGGTCGCCGCCGAGGCGATGCAACTCGAAGCGATCCACCCACTCGGGCTGGAAGGGCCAGACCTGGTGTTCGCCCGTCTTGCTGGTGGGCAACACCCGAATCACCCGATCCCCACCCGGAGCCAGGGCGGAGAGATCACTGAAGAAGACCTCATGGTTCCGCAGTCCGTAGGTGGCCATCAAGCCGTAGGCCAGGCGCCAGCGGGGGTTGGGGATGCGCTCGATCCACTCGAGGATCTGAGCATCACTGGGGAGTTGGCGGAACTGGGCGGCATGCAGCCCGTAACCACCAGCCCGCTCACCCCACTCCTCAGGCAAGGCGAGCCCCTCGACCCGGGCCAGGGCAGCCAGGGCCGTGCCGCACTGCTGGCGAGAGCGACTGGCCAGGGGATAGCTCTCCAGCACCTGCTCCAGCAGTGGGACCCCGAAGCTGAGCTGCTGCTCCCCAGCGATGCGCTGGAGGCGACGCAGATAGGGGAGATAGGCACTCGTCCAGGTGGTCCGGCTCCCGGAGGGGTTGCGGCGGCGGCGGGGATCCCGGAAGAACGACTGCTCGAAGCGTTCGCACAGGGCCGTCAGCGCGGCGGACTGATCAAGGCCTGGTTCGGTACTGCCCCGCTCCGCCTGAACGGCAGGTCCCCACTCACTCCAGGAGAAGCTCTCCTGCTGCAAGTGCTGGAGGACCCGGCGCAGCTGCGAGCGGGCGGCCTCCAGTCCCTCCTGATCGGCCTCAAGGCCGAGGCTGATGCGCTGAACCGGGAAACGACCGCTGCCCTTGCGGCAGGGGAGTGGTCCCCGCAAGCCAAGGCGCCGACCGCGCCGCTCAAGCCGCAGGGACACACCACTGGCACTGAGCAGGGCGTTGTGCTCCTGAATGGCCAGATCGAGGCGATCGAGGGCGATCAGAGCAAGCCTGCGGGCCGGCCGACCATATCGACCCTGGTCTGTCGGGGCCAGCCCCAGGCCGGCAGCGTTACGCTCGCCCCTGTTGTTTCCTGATCGGTCTGGGGCATGGCCAAGGTCGGCGTGCTGCTGCTGAACCTCGGCGGGCCTGAGCGCATTCAGGACGTGGGGCCCTTCCTCTACAACCTGTTCGCCGATCCGGAAATCATCCGTCTGCCGAACCCGGCCCTGCAGAAACCCCTGGCCTGGCTGATCAGCAGCCTGCGGGCCGGCAAATCCCAGGCCGCCTACCGCTCCATCGGTGGTGGGTCACCCCTCCGCAGAATCACCGAGCAGCAGGCCCGCGAGCTCCAGAGCAACCTGCGTCAGCGCGGGATCGAAGCCACCAGTTATGTGGCGATGCGCTACTGGCACCCCTTCACCGAGTCGGCGGTGGCCGACATCAAGGCCGATGGGATCGATGAGGTGGTGGTCCTCCCCCTCTACCCGCACTTCTCGATCAGCACCAGTGGCTCCAGCTTCCGGGAGCTGCAGCGCCTGCGGCAGGGGGACCCTGCCTTCGCCCGCCTACCGATCCGCTGCATCCGCAGCTACTACGACGACCCGGGCTACGTGGGGGCGATGGCTGAGCTGATCGCCAAAGAGATCCAGGCCTGTCCGAACCCCAGCGAGGCCCACGTGTTCTTCAGCGCCCATGGGGTGCCCAAGAGCTACGTGGAAGAAGCAGGCGACCCCTACCAGCGGGAGATCGAAACCTGCGCCCAGCTGATCATGGACAAGCTGGCCAGCGACCTGGGCCACACCAACCCCTTCACCCTGGCCTACCAGAGCCGGGTGGGTCCGGTGGAGTGGCTCAAGCCCTACACCGACGACGCCCTGCATGAACTGGGGGAGCAGGGCGTGAAGGATCTGGTGGTGGTGCCCATCAGCTTCGTCAGCGAGCACATCGAGACGCTCGAAGAAATCGACATCGAATACCGGGAGATTGCAACTGAAGCCGGGATCACCAACTTCCGTCGGGTGCCGGCCCTCGACACCACCCCCTCCTTTATTGATGGGTTGGCCAACCTGGTGCAGCACGCCCTGGAAGGGCCCGAGGTGAACCTGGACCAGGCCGCTTCCCTGCCCACGCGGGTGAAGCTCTATCCCCAGGACAAGTGGGCCTGGGGCTGGAACAACAGTTCAGAGGTGTGGAACGGCCGCTTGGCAATGCTGGGCTTCTCCGCTTTCCTGGTGGAACTGCTGAGCGGACGTGGTCCCCTGCACTCGCTGGGATTGCTCTAGAGGCTGGCTGCAGCTGAGCACGCTCCTCAGTGCCCCCCTGAGCACGCTCCTGCTGCTGTCCCCTCCGGCATCAGCCGATCTGCGCTGGAGCCGGGCCGTGTTCCCCGTGGCGGTGTTCTCCGGCTACACCAGCCACTTCGGTCAGCGGATCGGTCCTGGGGGCTGGAGTGAACCCCACCACGGCATCGACATCGCCGCACCGCTGGGATCCCCCATCCGGAACTGGTGGGGTGGGGTGATCAAGGAACTGATCGATGACGGCGGCTGTGGGGTGGGCATGGTGATCCAGTCAGGCCCCTACGAGCACCTCTACTGCCACCTGGCGGGATCGGTGCAGGCCGGCAGCTATCGCAGTGGGCGGGTCACCCTGCAGGTGGGCAGCCCCGTGCGCAGCGGCCAGCTCATCGGCCATGTGGGCGTAAGCGGCCGCAGCACGGGTCCGCATCTCCATTGGGGGGTCCGGTACGGCAAGACCTGGGTCGACCCGGTCCTTGTGCTGCAGGCGATGGCCAAGGCTCGACGCGGGTAAGCGGATGCCCACACGGCTCCTCGATCAGGCCAGCCTTTTCCCGGGTCAGACCTTAGTGTTGTCCTACTTGTCGAACGCTGTCAGCCGCCGCTGTGACCGTTACGTCCGTATCGCAAGCGGCCAGCGCCGCTGATCAGTCCAATCCAGGGCGGGTGAATGGCGGATATGCCCTGATGGATTCCCTGCGCCGCCACGGCGTGGAGCACATCTTCGGGTATCCGGGCGGCGCGATCCTCCCCATTTACGACGAGCTGCACAAGGCGGAATCCCGCGGCTGGCTCAAGCACATCCTGGTCCGGCACGAGCAGGGGGGAACCCACGCTGCCGATGCCTACGCCCGTGCCACCGGCAAGGTGGGCGTCTGCTTCGGCACCTCCGGCCCCGGTGCCACCAACCTGGTGACGGGCATCGCCACCGCCCACATGGACTCCGTGCCGATGGTGGTGATCACCGGGCAGGTGCCCCGGGCAGCGATCGGCACCGATGCCTTCCAGGAGACCGACATCTTCGGCATCACCCTGCCGATCGTGAAGCACTCCTGGGTGGTGCGCGATCCACGGGACATCGCCCGGATCGTGGCCGAAGCCTTTTTGATCGCCTCCACAGGACGCCCCGGCCCCGTTCTGATCGATGTGCCCAAGGATGTGGGCGTCGAGGAATTCGACTACACCCCTGTCGAGCCAGGCACGGCCGTCCCTGCGGGCTTCCAGCTGCCAACCGCTCCCCAGGGCAGCGATGTGGAAGCGGCCCTGGAGCTCATTCGCCAGGCCCGGCGCCCCTTGCTCTACGTGGGCGGTGGCGCCATCAGCAGCGGCGCCCATGCCGCGGTGCATGAGCTGGCTGAGCGATTCAGGCTGCCCGTGACCACCACCTTGATGGGGAAGGGCGCCTTCGATGAACTGCACCCCCTCTCCGTCGGGATGCTGGGAATGCACGGCACGGCCTACGCGAACTTCGCCGTCACGGAATGCGATCTGTTGATCGCCGCTGGTGCTCGCTTCGACGACCGGGTCACTGGACGTCTCGATGGCTTCGCCCCCCGGGCCCAGGTGATCCACATCGACATTGACGCCGCGGAGATGGGCAAGACCCGCATCCCCGATGTGCCTGTCGTTGCTGATGTGAAGCTGGCCCTCGAAGCGATGCTGGCGGCCTCCCGTCAGGAGAATTCCGGCGGCCGCACCGAGGCATGGCTTGAGCGCATCGCTCAATGGAAGACCCACTACCCGCTGGTGGTGCCGGCCCCCGAAGGCGAGATTGCCCCCCAGGAAGTGGTGGCGATGCTCCAGGAGCTCTCCCCGAAGGCCTTCTACACGACGGATGTGGGCCAGCACCAGATGTGGGCTGCCCAGTTCCTCCACACCGGGCCCCGCCGTTGGGTCAGTTCCGCCGGCCTTGGAACCATGGGCTTCGGAATGCCAGCGGCCATGGGGGTACAGACCGCCTATCCCCAGGAGGCGGTGATCTGCGTGGCCGGTGACGCCAGCATCCTGATGAACATCCAGGAGCTCGGCACCCTCAGCCAATACCACCTGCCGGTGAAGGTGGTGGTGCTCAACAACGGCTGGCAGGGGATGGTGCGCCAGTGGCAGGAAAGCTTCTACGGGGAGCGTTATTCCGCCTCGGAGATGACCGGTGGCATGCCGAACTTCCCGGCCCTGGCTGAAGCCTTCGGGGTGAAGGGTGTCCAGATCTCGGAGCGCTCTGAGCTGCGCTCCCGCCTGGCGGAGGCCCTGGCCCACCCGGGTCCGGCCTTCATTGAGGTGAAGGTGCGCCGCAATGAGAACTGCTATCCGATGGTGCCCCCCGGTGCCAGCAACGCCCAGATGGTGGGTCTGCCCTCCCACCCGGAACTGGCCATCGACACCACGCGCGAGTGCCATAGCTGCCATCACACCACCTCCAGCTCGAGCCTCTACTGCCCCAACTGCGGCGCAAAACTCTGATGCGCAGCTGGTGTCTGTCTGCCCTCACAGCCCTCTGGCTGCTGCTGGGCCCCGCTCAGGTCATGGCTGCCGAGGTACTCCAGGTGCGCAGTGGAACCCTTTTGCAGATTGGGGATCACAACCGCACCTACACCGTGCGCCTCGCCTGTGTTGCCGTCGCGGAATCCGATGAGGCCCTGGCCTCCGGTTGGCTGCGTCAACAACTGCCTCGCCGCAGCAAGGTGAACCTGCGCCCCCGGGGCAGTGAAGACGGCGTTCTGATTGCCAGCATCGAAAAGCAGGATCAGCGGGGATCCCTCGACATGGGCAGTGCCCTGGTGGAGGCCGGGCTGGCATCAGCCACCCCCAGCTGCTGAATGGGCATCAACCGAGCGGCCAAGGGGATCGTCCTGGTGCCGAGCCTGCTGCTCGGCGGCGCCTTCCTGGCCGCTGCGGCCTGGGGACCTGAGGCTGCGGGGGCAAACAAGAACCTCGCCCTCGGCATCGGCCTGTTTTTGATCGGGGCCGGCCTGCTGGCGCAATGGATGCCGGAGGCCACCAAGGAAGAGGAGAGCCCAGAGGATTTAACCCCCTAGAGCTCCCCTAACTCCCGTTGGAACAGGCTTATTTTGCCGGCTTGGCTGGGGCAGAGGGAGCGGATTGAGCCTTGGCTTTGGCTTCTTGCACCAGGCGGAAATAGTCCAGGGTGGGGAAGATCACAAAGCTGTCCTCCTTGGTTTTGGTGATCTGCTCGATCACGGCGGAGATATCGGCGACCTTGGGTTTGAGCTTGCTGCGCTCTGCTTGAGGAAGACCGGTGAGGGCCTTCTGCAGCTCGGCGTAACTCAGGAAAAACACACCCCGCGGCCCCTCTGGGGTGTTGATGGTGAGGAAGGGGTTGGTGAAGAACAGGGGCACATTCAGACCTTCCTGGATCTGTTTCTCCGTCAATCCCTCGGTCTTGAGGATGGCGATGGCCTCCTTCACGTCGGCCTCGTTGAGCACCACTGGGGCCACCAGGGGCTTGGACTTGTCCTTGAGCTGCTTGTTGAGCTCTACCACCTTCTCGTTCATTACGTTGAGCGGCACGGGCACAACGTTGGCCTTGAGATTGGGGTTGTTCTGCAGCAGCGCCGCCAATTCACGCGCTGCCCGGTCCCCCTCGAGATACAAGGGAAGCACCAGGTTCTTTTCCCTCGGGATCGGTAAAGGGATCCCGTTCGGATCAGTGATGACAAACACGGGGATCACCGACAGCTTCTTGATCGCGTCGGCCTCGGGGATAGCCAAAACAGGTGGCAGGACGCTCAGGGCAACACCGGCGCTGGCAACCAGGGCGGCAGCGTGACGGCCCAGGGGCTTCAGCCAGGCACGGGAGCGAGGCGACATGCAACCAATCGTTGAAAGGTCAACCCTAAGCAGGGAATTCAGACAGCTCCAGCGCTGCGGGACGGTGCGGACCATGACCACTCCCTAGAGGGAATAGCGCTCCCCGGGAACCGGATCGATTAACCGCGCGGATCCCCCCATCTGATCGGTGGCCTCCTGGACGCTGCCCTGCTGCCACAGCCAACGGTTGAGCCAGCCACTGAACTCCACAGCTCCACCCGCCGTGCTGGCCAGGACCGTCTGGGGAGAGAAACGCTCAAGCAGATCAGGCAACACACTGCGTCCTCGCACGAACGCACCAGCCAGCGGGAGCCCTAGATCCACCACGGGCGTAATCACCGCATCAAGAGGCTGCGGGGGAAGATCCGCCGGCAGATACCCGTGGGGCTCGAGATAGAGGGAACCCTCCGGGTGAGATAGGAGATATCCGTTTTCCACCTGGGGCACCGGTGCACCGGCGGTTGCGGTGATCGACAGAGCCCCCAACGACCAGGATTGACCAGGAGTCAGGGCCGCCACACTGCTGAATCCGAGCTTGCGGGCTTTGGCAGCTGCAGCAGCAGAGCCCAGCACCGGGAGTGAGTGGGGCAGCAATTTCAGGGTCTCTGGGTGGGTGTGATCGTCGAGGCCCTGGGTCAACAGGAGCAGATCCAGCCCCTGGGGAATCTCGAAGCGATGACCGATCTGTCCCTGGAAAAACCAGGGTCCAGGCGGAAAGACCAGGGGGCCCCGCAACCAAGGGTCCACCAGGACGCGCAGCTCAGCAAACTCCAGCAACCAACCATTGGCCCCGAAGTAGGTGGCGTGCATGGCGGGGCGATTCAAGGAGCACGACCCTAGGCAGCTGGCCCGGTGCTGGAATGCAGAAACGGACGGCAGGGGTAGCGGTGCTGCGGCTGAGCGAGTTGAAACTGCCCCTGGACCACAGCCCCGAGGATCTGGCTCCAGCGATCTGCAAACGCCTGAAGCTCGATCACGGAGCCCTCAGGCAGTTCCGCATCGTCAAGCAAAGCGTCGATGCCCGCCGCAAGCAGAACATCCAACTGGCCTACAGCGTTGATCTGGAGCTGACCGCAGAGCTTGAGCGCAAACTGCTGCGTCGCTTTGAGCGGGACCCCCACCTGCAACGGACCCCCGACACGGTCTATCGCCCCGTTGGCGAAGCTCCGGTAGACCACGAGCTGCCCAGGCCTGTGGTGGTTGGGGCTGGCCCCTGCGGTTACTTCTGCGCCCTGTTGTTGGCGGAGATGGGACTAAAGCCCCTGCTCCTGGAGCGGGGCAAACCGGTGAAGGAGCGGACCGCAGACACCTTCGGGTTCTGGAAGCGGGAGCGGCCCTTCAACCCCGAATCCAACGCCCAGTTCGGAGAAGGAGGGGCAGGGACCTTCTCCGATGGAAAGCTCTACAGCCAGGTCCGTGACCCACGGCATCTGGGGCGCAAGGTGCTCGAAGAACTGGTGGCTGCCGGCGCCAATCCGGAGATCCTGGTGAAGCACCACCCCCACATCGGGACCTTCAAACTGGCCACGGTGGTGCGTGGTTTGCGCCGGAAGATCGAAGCCCTGGGAGGCACGATCCGCTTCGAAGCGCGGATGACGCGCCTCGAACTGAGTGAGCAGGGGCAGGAGCGCCGAATAGAAGGGCTCCATCTGGCCAGTGGGGAATTCATCGCCGCGCAGCACCTGGTCCTGGCGGTGGGCCATAGCGCCAGGGACAGCTTTGAAGCATTGCAAGAGCAGGGCGTAGCGATGGAGCGCAAGCCGTTTTCCGTGGGGTTCCGCATCGAGCATCCCCAACCCCTGATCGACAACGCCCGTTGGGGACCCTGCGCCGG
>JAURGL010000052.1 GCA_030833825.1 Vulcanococcus sp. SFB_649D_100_25
GGCCACTGCCTCCGCCTTTTTTGGCGATCTTTTTCACCGGGCAGCCCATGTTGATGTCGATCAGGAAGGCCCCGGCGGCCTCGGCCCGGCGGGCCGCATCGGCCATCGCCGCGGGCCGGTGATCAAACAGCTGCACGCCGATGGGCCCCTCCTCGCTGGAGAGTTCCTCCACCTTCTGGAGGCCATGGCCCAGCTCCAGGCTCGTGGCGTTCACCATCTCGGTGAACAGGAGGGCATCGGGGGCCCAGCGCCGCACCAGGCCCCGGAAGATCCGATCACTCACCCCCGCCAGGGGGGATTGCAGCACCCGGCAGCGCAGCTCCCTTGGCGTGCCGTGACCCGCGAGCTGGAGGGTTGGAGCGGAGAGGGCGGGCGTGATCATGGTGATCCGATTCTCGGACTCCATGTCGGACTCCAGGCCGATCCCTTCCGCTGAAGCCGCCCCCGCCCCCGTTCCCTACCCCCTGAGCCGGGGATTGCTGGAGGCGGTGCTGGCGGATCGCACCAACGATCGCTTCGTGTGTGAACTGATCTGGCCGCGCCTGGGATACGAGCAAAACGGCGAGGGGCTCTGGTGCGCCGGCCCGGACACGGGGGAGAGTTGGCGGGAGTCCTTCCCGATCGAACCGCAGTTCATCGCGGAGCGGCCCCCCAGCGTGGCCCTGACCCGTTCGATCCCGAAGCAGCACAAGCAACTGCTGAAGGAGCAGCTGGGCTTCGGGGGCTACAGGATCGGGGAGCTTTATCCGCGCCGCACCCGCCGGGCCACAGCCGTGAACTGGCTTTTGGCCCACCTGGCGGAACGGGGAGAGCCGCTCCCGGAGGCGGGCCCGCTGCCGGAGCTGCGGGAGCAGCCGGCCGATCCGGTGGCCGGCCATCCCGGGGATCTGCCGATCAGCTAGGCCTGGATGCTGACGGGGGTCCCCATCGGGGTGTTCTCGTACAACCAGCGGGCATGGGGGCTGGGGATGCGGATGCAGCCATGGCTGCGGGGTACCCCGAAGGCCTCGCCGGCGGCCTCCTGCCAGGGGGCTCCGTGCATGCAGATCATTCCGTTCTGGGTGATGCACATCGCCCAGGGCACGTTGGGCGCGACATAGCCCCGGCCGCGCATGGTCACGCTCTGGTACTTGTCGTAGACCTGGCCCACACCCATCGGTGTGGGAGTGGAGCCTTTGCCAGTGCTCACCAGCACCGTGCGAACGAGCTCTTGTTGTTGGTTGTAGACGTAGAGCTTCTGGTCGGAGAGATCGACCACGATCGAGGCAATCAGTTCCACCATCGCGGGGACCGCCTTCCGGGCGGGGGACAGAACACCCCCTCGATAGCGAGACGCAGGCGGTCTCGTTTTGAGACTGGCGGAAAGATTTCCGCTTCCGCCGGCCTGTAGGGTCGAGGTAAGGCAGTTGTTGCGATAACTCTTTGGCGTTGCCCGTCGTTGCCATCATTGGCCGCCCCAACGTGGGCAAATCCACCTTGGTGAACCGTCTCTGCCGGAGTCGGGAGGCGATCGTCCACGACGAGCCGGGCGTGACCCGGGATCGCACCTATCAGGACGGGTATTGGCGGGACCGGCACTTCAAGGTGGTCGATACCGGAGGTCTCGTCTTCGACGACGACAGTGAATTCCTGCCGGAGATCCGTGAGCAGGCCAACCTCGCCCTCGCAGAAGCCTCCGTGGCCCTGGTGATCGCTGATGGTCAGCAGGGGCTCACCGCGGCGGATCAATCCATTGCCGATTGGTTGCGGGGCCACAACGTGCCGGTCCTGCTCGCGGTGAACAAGTGCGAGTCCCCAGAAGCCGGCCTCTCGATGGCTGCTGAATTCTGGAGTCTTGGCCTGGGTGAGCCTCACCCGATTTCAGCCATCCACGGCGCGGGCACCGGGGATCTGCTCGACCGGATGGTGGAGCACCTCCCGGCGGTGGAGGAGCTCGAAGGGGAAGAGCCGATTCAGCTGGCCATCGTCGGTCGCCCCAACGTGGGTAAATCCAGTCTTCTCAATGCGGTCTGCGGCGAGAAGCGGGCCATCGTCAGCCCCATCCGCGGCACCACCCGCGACACGATCGACACCACGATCGAGCGGGAGGGCAAGACCTGGAAACTGCTCGACACCGCCGGGATTCGCCGGCGCCGTTCGGTGAACTACGGGCCGGAATTCTTCGGGATCAATCGCAGCTTCAAGGCAATCGAGCGCTCCGATGTCTGCGTGCTGGTGATCGATGCCCTCGATGGGGTGACCGAACAGGATCAGCGCCTGGCGGGCCGCATTGAAGAAGAGGGCCGAGCCTGCGTGGTGGTGGTGAACAAATGGGATGCCATTGAAAAAGACAGCCACACCATGCCGGCGATGGAAAAAGAGCTGCGCGCCAAGCTCTATTTCCTGGATTGGGCACCGATGCTGTTCACCTCCGCCCTCACCGGACAGCGGGTGGAGAGCATCTTCGCGATTGCGGCCGTTGCGGTGGAACAGCATCGCCGCCGCGTCAGCACCTCCGTGGTCAACGAAGTGCTGCGCGAAGCTGTGAGCTGGCGCTCCCCACCCACCAGCCGCGGCGGGCGCCAGGGCCGCATCTACTACGGCACCCAGGTGGCCGTGCGTCCCCCCAGCTTCACCCTTTTCGTGAACGACCCGAAGTTGTTCGGAGACACCTACCGTCGCTACGTCGAGCGCCAGATCCGTGAAGGCCTTGGTTTCGAGGGATCGCCGCTCAAGTTGTTCTGGCGCGGGAAACAGCAGCGGGATGCGGAGCGCGACTTGGCGCGGCAACAGGCCAAAGGCCGCGCCTGAGCTGAGCGCCTAGGGCCGGACATGGATTGGTTGCGGCAGATCCCCATCGGCCAATACGTCGATGGAACCGGGTCCTGGCTTCGGCTGCTGGATTCGCGCCTCAAGCTGGGCTGGACCCTGGCGTTTCTGCTGACCCCCATCCTTGCCGGCCCCTGGTGGCGCCTGGCCCTGGTGGGGGTCCTGCTGCTGATCACCGCCTGCAGTGGTCTCCCCTGGCGTCTCTGGCGCCGGACCCTGCCCCTGCTGTTGCTGCTCTCTTTGTTGGTGGGCGGCCTGGCGACCACCTTGCCCACCGGTGGGGTGCCGCCCGCGGCCCTGACGCGACCGCCCCAGGAGATTGAGTTGGCACCGGAGCACCAAGGTGTTCGCTGGGAGTTGCTGCGCCTGGGCCCGTTGAACCTCGGCCTGGTGCCCCTGGGGCCGCTGGTGATCACCCGCCGCTCTGCGGCGCTCGGGGTGAACAGTGCCACCCTCCTGTTCACGGTGATCCACAGCGCCAACCTGCTGCTGCTCACCACGCCCCCGGAGGAGTTGGTGTGGGGGTTGAGCTGGTGCCTGGCCCCGCTGGCTCCCCTGGGGGTGCCCGTGGAGCGCCTGGGGTTCACCTTGCTCCTGTCCCTTCGCTTTCTTCCTCTGGTGCAGGAGGAGTTCCAGAACCTGCTGCGTTCGGTTGCCACCCGTTCTGTGAACATGCGCAGCCTGGGCTGGCAGGCCTCCCTGGGGCTGGTGCTGGCTCTGGGGGAACGGCTGCTGGCCAATGTTTTGTTAAGGGCTGAGCAGGGGGCTGAGGCCCTACTGGCCCGTGGGGGGCAGTGGATTGCCCCAGGGCAGCTGCTGCGGTCCGGCCGCACAGCGCCGTTGTTGCAATGGCTGGGGGGGCTGGGACTGCTTCTCTTATTCGGTCTGCGCTGGCGGTACGGTGCGCTTTGATGGTTGGTTGGCTGTGATCGCTGCGTGAGCACTGAGCGTTATCTCAATCACCCCACCTTTGGGTTGCTCTATCGCGTTGCCATGGCCTCTGAGGGGCGTGAAGTGTTCGCGACGCTCTATGCCCAGAGGATGTTCTTTCTGGTGTCAGTACAGGGCCGCAGCGTGGAATTCGAGGTGATTCCGCTGATGGATGCCCGTCATCTCGCTGAGCAGAATCTCGCCCGCGCCCGCAGAGAGGGCCCGGAAGCCCACGCCACCTGGCGACAATTGTTCGATAAGACCTTCATCTGATCCTTGAGCACCTCTGCTGCGGCCGCTCGGCTTGAGGCCCTGCAGGCGCAACTGCCGGAGACCACCCGATTGCTGGCGGTAAGCAAGGGGCAGCCCGCCGCCAGCATGCGGGCCTTGGTGGAGCTTGGACAACGGAGCTTCGGCGAGAGCCGTCTGCAGGAGGCCAGCGAGAAGCAGCAGGAGCTCGCGGATCTTGAGCCCCTCGATTGGCATTTCATCGGACGCCTCCAGGCCAACAAGGTGCGCCCGGTGTTGCGGCAATTCGGGACGATTCATTCGGTTGATTCGCTCCCCCTGGCGGAGCGGGTGTCGCGCATTGCCGCTGAAGAAGGGCTGCAGCCACGCCTCTTTCTGCAGGTGAAATTGCGTCTTGATCCCAACAAAGCTGGATTTGATCCCGCAGCGCTGCGCCAGCACTGGCCTGTTCTTCAGCAGCTTCCTTCACTGCAGATCATCGGGTTGATGACGATGGCTCCGCTGGGTTTGGATCGGGAGGAGCGGCTCCAACTGTTTGCTGAATGCAGTGCCCTGGCGGGGGAGCTGGGATTGCGGGAGTTGTCGATGGGAATGAGCGGAGATTGGCCCGAAGCGGCGCAAGCGGGGAGCACGTGGGTTCGGGTGGGATCGGCTCTGTTTGGTCCCAAGCCTTAGGCCTTTGAAATCGATTGCATCGAAGACGTGAAAGAGGGGCCTCAAACCCTTGTCACGCCCCGCATGGGACGCTATCTAGGTTCAGTGCCATGACCGAGGTTTCACGGTGTCGTTGTTCTCCCGCCTGCGTGCAGTTGTTTCTGGAGACGATTACCTCGACGGTTACGACGACGAGGACCTGGATTACGACCAGGGCGAGATGCCTGAAACCACTGGCTCCATCTCCTCGGGGGCCCTGGCGCTCACCAGCGATTTCGACACCGTCGATCCTTTCGCCGGCAGCAATGTGATCGGGATGCCCGGCATCTCCTCCTCCGCGGCGGAGGTCACCTTGATGGAGCCCCGCAGCTTCGATGAAATGCCTCGTGCGATCCAGGCCCTGCGTGAGCGCAAGACCGTGATCCTCAACCTCACGATGATGGAGCCCGATCAGGCTCAGCGTGCCGTTGACTTCGTCGCCGGTGGCACCTTCGCCATTGACGGCCATCAGGAGCGCGTCGGCGAGAGCATCTTCCTGTTTGCCCCCAGCTGCGTCACCGTGACCAGCGCCAGCAGCGACGAAGCCGCCTCCCCCACCGTGGTGTCCCGCGAAACCGCCGAGACCCACCAGCAGGATGCAGCCCCCACCCCCGCCTGGGGCCGCGAAACCTACAGCGCTAGCGTCGGCTGAACAGCATGTCCCCCACCACCTTCGGGGTGATCGGCCTGGGTCGTATGGCCCAGGCTTTGCTGTTTCCGTGGATGGACAGCGGCCTGGTGGAACCGGCTTCCGTGCGGGCCGCCGTCGCCAGTGGGTCCTCCGTTGAGCGCATCCATGCGCTGCGGCCTGATCTGCCGGTGAGCACCGATGCGGCAGCCGCCTGGTCGGCTCCGGTGGTCCTGCTCGCAGTGAAGCCCCAGCAGCTGGAGGCCGTAGCCGCCTCCGCTCCGGCCCCCCTCTCGGGAGAGCGGCCGCTGTTGCTCTCGGTGCTGGCGGGCGTGCGCCTCGAGCGGCTGCAGCGCCTCTTCCCGGGCTGGCGCGTGGTGCGAGCTGTGCCCAATACCCCGTGCCTGGTGCGGGCCGGGCTGACGGGTTTGGCCTGGGGGGAGGGGATCTCCGGGGATGACAAAGCCTGGATTCAGGAGCTGTTTGCCCAGGTGGGGGAAGTGCTGGAGCTGCCTGAAGCCCAGCTCGATGCCTTCCTGGCGCTGACCTCCTCAGGGCCAGCCTTTGTGGCGTTGGTGGCCGATGCCCTCGCCGATGGAGCCGTTGCAGCTGGATTGCCGCGTCAGCAGGCCCATCGCCTCGCCCACCGCACCCTGGCGGGAACGGCCGCCTTGCTCCATGGGCAGGACCTCCATCCAGGAGAGCTCCGGGACATGGTCAGTAGCCCCGGAGGAACCACCATCGCTGGGATCCGGGTGCTGGAGCGATCCGGCCTCCGCTCAGCCCTGATCGAGGCCGTCGTCGCCGCCGCCGAGCGCAGCCGCGAGTTGGGCTGATCTCTGAGACGTTGTGTCTCAGCCTTTTTGTCTCAGCCTTTCTGTTTGTTGTCGCCGAGCCGTGGTTCGTTGCCGGCAACCAGTCGCTGGAGGTTGCTGCGGTGCCGCCAGATCACCAGGACCGCGGCCACCACGGCCAAGCTCAGGTAGGCGGGTCGCAGGCCGCTGCCGCTGCTTGCGAAGGACCCCAACATCAACAGGGGCAGGCTGATGGCAGCCAACACGCTGGAGAGGGAGACGATCCGGCTGAGGCTCAGGACCGCCAAGAAGGTTCCGAAGCAGGCCAGGCCCACCGCGGGCACCAGGCCTAGCAGCATGCCCAGACCGGTGGCCACGGCCTTGCCGCCTTTCCAGCCCAGCCACAGCGGCCAGATGTGACCGGCCAGGGCCGCCAGGCCGGCGCCCACCACCCACCAGTCGTTCAGCAGCAGGCCTTTGGCGAGCAAAACGGCGGCGGTGCCCTTCAGCACATCCACCAGAAAGACCACAAGGGCAGGGCCCTTGCCCACCTGCCGCAGCACGTTGGTGGCGCCGGTGGATCCAGATCCGAGGGTGCGGATATCGATGCCCTTGAGCCAGCGGGCCGCGAGGTATCCACTGGGGATCGATCCCAGGAGATAGGCCAGCAGCAGGGTCCCCCAGGGGGTGAGGATCAGATCGGTCACAGCAGGTCGTCCTCCAGGGCGAGTTCAGAGGGGCTGCCAGCGAAGGCCAGCCAAACGGGGAACTGCAGGATCGGGACGTCCACCGCAGGTTCGGCCGCATCCACCACGATGAAGGGCAGTTCGCCCCGTTCTTCCAGGCGGTCGGCCCGCTCGATCAGGGCATCCGGCCGCTCGAACAGCACAATCCCGCTGCTGGGACCAAAGTCTTCTCGGCTCAGGCCCAGGCAGTCCTGAAGGCCGCGGCGCCATTCCCCCAGCCGCTCGGGCATCCCTGCGAGCACGAGGGTCTGGAAGCGCTCTCCATAGAGCTCCCCAAGAATCGAGATTGCGGCGGCGGTGGTGAGGGCGTTCCGGTTGCGGCTGCCGCTGCTGGGTTGGGCTCCACGTCCCCCCTGGTTCAAGAACCAGTCCTCGAGCAGAGCTGCCCCAGACGGTTCAAGACTGCGGCGCAGTTTCCAGGGATCGGCGTAAAAGTCCGGCTGCCCCTGGAAGCTCCCCAGGCGTTCCCGGATCAGGGCTTCATCGTTGCTGAACAGCCCACCCGCTCCCGCTCCAGCAGGAGGCGCGGCATGGGCCTGAGCGGCGGCCGCCGCTTGCTCGGCTGCCGCCTGATCCAGTGGTGAGGGTTGCACCACCAGGGGTTGCACCACCAGCTCCATCTGTTCGGCGGACACGACGAGCTCCTGCAGCGCTCCCACCAGGTAGTCCTGAAAGCCCTTGACCCGGCGGGCAATCGAGTCGGACTGTCCGGCAAAGCTGCTGGTGATGTCCTGCTGCAGCTGGTCGCGCCGGCTGGTCAGCTCAGCGATCTCTCCCTGCAGGGCCTCCCTCTGCTGACGCAGTTCGCTGAGGGCCAGGTCCTGCCAGTTCTCTGGGGTGGTGGTGGCGTCGCTCATGGCTGGGCGCTGATGTGGCGGTTCAGCTGCTCGCGCAGGCTTGTGGCATCAAACAACACGGGCAAGAAGTGGATGCTCTGCTGTTCACGGAAATAGAACAGCACAGGGATCGGGCCCCAGAACAGCTTCCAGCCCAGCCATTCGTTGTAGGGGAAGCGGCGGAGCACGGTCTCACCGCGCCACACCAGCAGGGCATCCGAGCTGAACTGCAGCCGCAGGATCTGCGATTGGATCAGCAGAAACAGGCCAAACAAACCCACAGTTCCGGCAGCCCAGGGATTGAGCGCAAGGCAGCCCAGCCCCAGGACGATCACGCCCAAAGGCACCCAGGGACGGGGGGCCAGGACGACGCCCTCGTCGGGGTTGGGCCCCTTTGTATCGACGTTGCTCGTACTCATGCGCCAAACAGCAACTGGGTCAGCACCACATCCATCAGGGACACGGTGACCAGGATCATGACGACCGCCCCGGTGGTGCTGGTGCCGACCTCTTTCGGACCCCCGCGGGTAGTGAGGCCCCAGCCGCAGGAGATCACGGCAATCTGCAGGCCGAAGACCACCGCCTTCAGCAGCATCGCTGGCAGATCGGAGGGCTCCATCCAGCCCCGCACTGAGTTCCAGAACACCTCAGGAGGAATGCTGTAGACGATCGTGCTGCTCAGCTGGCCTGACCACACCGCCACCCCGAAGAACAGCAGGCATTGCACTGGCGTCATGATCAACATGGCCAGGAGCCTTGGGACCACCAAGTACTGCACCGGATCGGTCCGCAGCATCGTGATCGCGTCGATTTGCTCGGTCACCTTCATGGTGCCCAGCTGGGCCGCATAGGCCGTGGCCACCTTCCCGGTCACCAGGGTGGCGGTCAGGATCGGGGCGATTTCCCGGGCCAGGCCGAGGGCCAGGATGCCGCCCACCGTGGCGCCAGCCCCCTGTTTGGTGAGTTCGGCAGCCACCTGGATGTTGAAGACGGTGCCGGCCGCCAGACCGGTGATCACCACGATCAGAAAGCTCCCTGGGCCGGCCTCCATCAGCTCGGCGATCAGATCGGTGGTGTTGATCTGACCTTTGGCCAGGGCCGAGACGGCCTGCCCGCCAATCAACAAGCTCTCCCCCAGCCGGGTCAGCCAGCGCGGTCGAAGCCAGGTGGGGAGTGGGCGTGAGCGCATGAACGGGGGTGTCTCAGCTGGCGGATGGGTTGTGTTGCAGATGCCGACCCCTGTCGGGCCAGCGGCGCATCACCACCAGACCCAGAACCACAAGCACTGCGGGAATGATGCCCATGCAGAGCCGGATCGCCACGAGGGCGCTGTCTGGTTGAAGCATGCCGCGGGAAGCCACATAGCCGCTCAGGCTCATCAGGTTGCCGAAGAAGAACAGGGCAAAGCTGATGCAGATCTTCTGGGTGAACACCATCCACGCGCTGTACTGACCGGCAGGCTTCTCCGGATCGGCGTCGATCGCATCGGGCAGCAGAGCCCAGGGGATCAGATAGGCCGTCGAGGCCCCAAGGCCCACCAGCAGGATGGCCCCCAGCAAGAGGGCGAGGCGCAGCCCGTTCCCGACAGAGCCCAGGGGGCTGATGGCTTCATCCAGGGGGACCAGCAGCATGGCGGCGAAGCAGCCGCCCACCCAGAGCCCGCTGCCCCAGTGCAGGGCTGTGATGCGGCCGCGGCGATGGGACACCGAGGTCCATAGCTGCAGGCCCACCAACGTGCTGATCTGGAACGGCAACAGGATCCAGTTGCTCCAGCCCTCGGGCACGTGCATCACCACCGGCAGAAAGATCAGGGCGGCGGTCTGCATGATCTGGAGCGCGCACCAGAGCAGCAGGTAGAGCCCCAGAACCTTGACGAAGCGGCTGTTGCTGCGCACCCGCTTGATTAGGCGGCGGGTGGTGCCGCTCTGGGCTTCCGGCTGCTGGCAGCGGCTGGCGGAGGGGGCGATGCCCCAGGCACAAAGCAGGGTGCAGACCAGGATGATCAGCCCAGAGATCACCCCCATCTGCCAGTAGTTGGCAGGGTTCTGGTGGTCGCGCAGCAGCACTGCACCCAGCACGATTCCCACAAGCCCCGCGGTGATGGAGCCGGTGAAGCGGGCCATGTTCAGCCGGGTGCGCAGTGAGACGTCGCTGGTGAGCTCCGCCGCCAGGGCCGCGTAGGGGAGGTTCACGCAGGTGTACAGGCTGTTCGCCAGGACCGAGATCGCCACGAACACCCAGAAGCGCACCCACTCGCTGCCGGGTGGCAACCACCACATCAGGGCCATGGCGATCCCGAGGGGGAGGGCGCTGCCCACCAACCAGGGCAGGCGGGGCCCCCAGCGGCTGCTGCTCTTGTCGCTCAGCCAACCCACGATCGGGTCATTCACGGCGTCCCAGAGTCGGGCCAGCATCAGCACCAGCCCCGCCATCCAGGCGGGCAGCCCCGCTGCCGCCGTATAGAAGATGAACAGGTAAAAGCCGATCAGGGAGGCGGCCATGCCCGTGCCCGCATCCCCGAGTCCATAGGCGACCAGCAGCCTCAGGCGGGCGGCACCCCGGAGCACCGCTGCGTCAAAGGGCGCGGCCACAGGCGAGGTTGCAGGCAAGGATGCGGTTCCCAACGCAGGCCATAATGCTGCAACTGGTGTTGGTTTTCGCCGCACCGAGTCAGCCGCAAGCGCACTGGTGCGTTTGTACTGCTGCGGGCTTAGTTTAGTGGTAAAACCTCAGCCTTCCAAGCT
>JAURGL010000053.1 GCA_030833825.1 Vulcanococcus sp. SFB_649D_100_25
GCAGGTGTTGCTCATATCGGCATAGACGCTCAGCAAGGGGCTGCGGCTGAACAGCAGGTGGTCGATGTCGGTGAGTTTGCGATCGAACCAGAGGTGGATGTTGATCACCGGCACCCCATTGAGACCGTCCAACTTTTTGAAGTAGGGCATCTCCTTCCAGGGCTCCGGCAGCAGCAACTTGAAAGGATCAACAGGCAGGGCACTCACGTAGGCATCGGCCTTCAGCGTGAAGCCTTCCTTGCCCTTGATGCCACCAATCCGGAAGCCACTGACGGAACCTTCCGCATTGAGCTCGATCTCACGCAGGGGGGAATCGAGGTGCACTTCGCCGCCCCGCTCGGTCACGTAGTCGACGATCGGCTGACAGAGGCGTTGCGGCGGATTCCCATCGAGGAACGCCATCTTGGAGCCATCGCTTTCCTGCAGGAAGCGGTTGAGAGCCGTCAGAACAACGGTGCTGGAAATTTCATCGGGATCGATGAAGTTCAACGCCTTGGCCATGGCGATGAACACCTCATCATTCACCCGCTCAGGAATGTTGTGCAAGCGCAGCCATTCGGTCCAGGAGTATTGATCGCACTCCTCGACGTATTGCTGACCACGCAGCATCGCCGGCACCAGACCCATCCCGAAGGAAATTTTCTCCGGCCAGCTGAGCATGTCGTTGTTGCCCAGGATCGCCGCCACACCATTGAAAGGTGCAGGGATCTCCGGGAAATCAAAGCGGCTGTAGGTGCCTGGCGTCTCCTTCTGGTTGAAGATCATCGAGTGGCTCTTCCACTGGAGCCGATCTTCGATATTCAGCTCCTTAAAGAGCTGGCGCATGTTCCGGTAAGCACCAAAGAAGATGTGCAGACCGGTCTCGTACCAGTCACCATCCTCGTCCTGCCAAGCGGCCACCTTGCCGCCGAGCACGTCGCGGGCTTCCACCACCACAGGGGTGTGCCCGGCGTCGCAGAGGTACTTGGCACAGGCCAAACCGGCCAAGCCAGCACCAGCGATCGCGACGCGCATGGAAAACCCAGAATCAGCACGCAACCTTAAAGCTCCCGAGTCCAGGCCCGAGACCCCCGGCTTGCCCTTCCGCTTGACCGCTCGAGGCGGGGCCTTCTTAAAGTCCTGATGCCGGTCTCTGGGTTCGCCGGTCAGCAGCTTGCTTCGTCATGGCCGACACCCTGATCAAATCGACCACCCGCCACGTGCGCCTGTTCACCGCACGGGTCGAGAACGGGCAACTGATTCCCGATCGCGACCAACTGACCCTGGATCTCGACCCTGACAACGAGTTCCTCTGGGATGCCTCCGCCCAGGCAGTGGTGCAAGAACGCTTCCAGGAACTGGTGGAAGCCAACGCCGGAAACGATCTCAACGACTACAACCTGCGCCGCATCGGATCTGAACTGGAGGGCACGATCCGAAGCCTTCTGCAGGCGGGCCAACTCCGTTACAACCCGGACTGCCGGGTGCTCAATTACTCCATGGGCCTCCCCCAGAGCCCTGAAACCCCATGACCCGCTCGCGATACGGCCGCAGCGACCGCTACGAAGAGCGCTACAGCGATCGGTACAACTATTCCGATAGCCCCCGCCGTGACAGCGGGCGGCCCCGCGGACCTTCAGGCGGCGGTCCCAATGGCGGCGGTGGTGGCGGATTCCAGTTCAACCTGGGCACCGTTGCTGTCCTCGGTGGAGTGCTGGTGGTCGGCATCGGCATCGGCACCGGGATCTCCAGCACAACCCAAGGCGATCAGGGCAACATCGCCAGCTCCCAGCAACTGGACATGGCGGTGCCCGATCCGGAGTTCTGCCGGCAATGGGGCGCCAGCGCCTTTGTGATGGACATCGAGCTCTACACAACCATGAACCCCAGCTCGAGCTTCGTGACCCAACCCGCCCTCAAGCCGGGCTGCGTCATCCGCCGGGAGAACTGGAGCGTGCTGCAGAAGGAAGGGGCCATCACCTCAGAGCAGATGCGGCAGTGCAAGCAGCGGATGAACACCTTTGCCTACGTCGGCTCCGTCAAGGACAAGCCGATCGTCCGCTGCGTCTATCAAACCGACACCAGCGAGAACAAATTCCTCACCAAGGGAGTGGCTGACGACACCGTGGGCATCACCCCGGAAGCGGATCAGTTCTGATGAGCTTGCTCAGGCCTCGCTGAGCTGAGCTTCAGAGACCTGGGGGTTGGGGATCAAGGGACGCCGCAGGGGACTGTCGGGGCTGGCAAACACCGGCAGGATCTCCTTACGGAAGGCATCGGCCGCGCGGGAGCAGTAGCGGGCTGGATGGGTAATCAGCTTCAACTGCCGCCGCACCGAAAGATCGGCGAGGCTCGGTCTATGCAGATTGCCTGCGGCCAGCTCCCGCTCAATGGAGACCACCGGCAGGAAGGCGGCACCCAACCCACTCTGGACGGCATTTTTGATCGCCTCAAAGGAGTTCAGCTCCATCTCGATCTTGAGGCGGGACACATCGAGGCCTGAGCGAGCTAGGAGCTGGTCGACCATCTTGCGGGTGGTGGACTGGGCATCCAGGCAGACAAAGCCCAGGCGATAGAGATCGTCTTTGCTGAGCTCCGGGAGGCGGGCCAGGGGATGCTTTGTGGGCAGGACCAGGGCCAGTTCATCGCTGGCGTAGGGCACCACCTGCAGAAGCTCGTTGAGTTCGCTGGGCAGCTCCCCGCCAATGATCGCCAGGTCGATCTGACCGTTGGCCACACTCCACCCGGTCCGCCGGGTGCTGTGCACCTGGAGCTGGACCGCCACCTCCGGGTATTTCTGCCGAAACAGGCCGATCATCCGCGGCATCAGATAGGTGCCGGTGGTCTGACTCGCCCCCACCACCAGGGATCCCCCCTTGAGGTTGTGGAGATCATCGAGGGCCCGGCAGGCCTCCTGGCACTGGCTCAGGATCCGGTCGCAATAGCTCAGGAGCAGGTGCCCGGCTTCCGTGAGCTGCGCCTTGCGTCCACCACGGTCGAAGAGCGACACATTCAGCTGCTTCTCCAGGTTCTGGATCTGGAGGCTCACGGCCGGTTGGGTGACGTAGAGGCTGTCGGCCGCCTTCTTAAAGCTGCCCTCCGTGGCAATGGCCCGCAGGATGCGCAACTGATCAAGAGTGAACGGCAGATCAGCCATGCAGGGGCGCTGGGGCTCCGCGGGGGATCAAAACTCTAGGAGGGTCGTCCAGCGCTGCCGGCCGCTGTCCAGAATCCTTTGGATCCCTACGCGATTGCCTGTGTCCGGCGCCAGCAACCTCCACCACAGCAGCTGGGTGATGCTGGCGCTCCTGCTGGCCTTTGCCGTGATCCACAGCGGCGGGGCCTCCCTCCGCTACTGGGGGGCTGAGCGCCTGGGGGAACGGGCCTGGCGCCTGCTGTTTGCCGCAGTGAGCATCCCATCGGCCGTGGTGGTGATCGGCTATTTCCTGGCCCACCGCTACGACGGCATCCGGCTCTGGAACCTGCAGGACCAGCCCTGGATCATCCCGGTGGTCTGGGTTGGGACAGCCATCAGCTTTCTGTTTCTCTATCCCGCCACCTACAACCTGCTGGAGATTCCGGCGGTGCTGAAACCGCAGGTGCGGATGTACGCGACGGGGATCATCCGCATCAGCCGTCATCCCCAGGCGATCGGACAGATCCTCTGGTGCAGCACCCACCTGCTTTGGATCGGCAGCAGCTTCATGGTGGCCACCTGCATCGGCCTGATCGCCCATCACCTGTTTGCGATCTGGAACGGGGACCGGCGCCTCAGCAACCGCTTTGGCGAAGCCTTCGAGGAGCTGAGGGCAAGCACCTCGATCATCCCCTTCCGCGCTGTCCTGGACGGCCGCCAGCAGCTGCAGCTGAGCGAGTTCCTCAGGCCCGCGCAGCTGGGCATCGCCATTGCGGTCGGGGTGTTCTGGTGGGCGCACCGTTGGATTGGCCTTGGGGCAACGACCTTCTCTCGATCAGGACTGGCTCACTGGTTGGGGTGAAGCCAGCGCCGCTCTGCCTACACTCGCCCTGACTGCCTCAGCGCCGGATGCCCTCGCCTGCCGAACTCGCCTGGCTGATCCCGGTACTGCCCTTGTTTGGTGCAGCGGTGGTGGGCTTGGGGCTCATCAGTTTCAACAGAACAGTCAACCGGTTGCGAAAACCGGTCGCCCTGCTCCTGATCAGTTGCGTTGGCGCGGCAGCGGTCTTGAGTTACGCCGTCCTGGCCCAGCAACTGGCCGGGGCCGGATCCACGGAGGTCCTGTTCGACTGGGCCAGCGCCGGCGCCTTCACCCTGGAGATGGGCTTCCGGGTTGATGCCCTCGGGGCCGTGATGCTGGCCCTGGTGACCACCATCGCCGTCCTGGTGATGGTCTATTCCGATGGATACATGGCCCACGACAAGGGCTATGTCCGCTTCTTCACCTACCTGGCCCTGTTCAGCAGCTCGATGCTGGGCCTGGTGATCAGCCCGAACCTCCTGCAGATCTACGTGTTCTGGGAGTTGGTGGGGATGTGCTCCTACCTGCTGGTGGGCTTCTGGTACGACCGTGATGGCGCCGCCAACGCCGCCCAGAAGGCGTTTGTGGTGAACAGGGTGGGGGACTTCGGCCTGTTGCTCGGGATCCTCGGCCTGTTCTGGGCCACCGGCAGTTTTGGCTTCGAAGAGATCGGGCTGCGCCTGCAGGAAGCGATTGGCGCAGGCACCGTCTCCAACGGCATCGCCGTTCTGCTCTGCCTGCTGGTGTTCATGGGACCCATGGCCAAATCGGCCCAGTTCCCCCTGCATGTCTGGCTGCCCGACGCGATGGAGGGCCCAACCCCCATCTCAGCCCTGATCCACGCGGCAACGATGGTGGCGGCGGGTGTCTTCCTGGTGGCCAGGCTGCAGCCCGTTTACGTCCCCTTCCCTGAGGTGCAGGTGGTGGTGGCCGTGGTGGGGACGATCACCCTCTTCCTGGGCGCCTCGATCGCCCTCACCCAGATGGACCTGAAGAAGGGCCTGGCCTACAGCACCGTCAGTCAGCTGGGCTACATGATGCTGGCGATGGGCTGCGGCGCCCCGGTGGCAGGGATGTTCCACCTGGTGACCCACGCCTTCTTCAAGGCGATGCTCTTCCTCGGTTCAGGTTCCGTGATCCACGCCATGGAAGAGGTGGTGGGCCATGAACCGGTGCTCGCCCAGGACATGCGCCTGATGGGCGGACTGCGCAAGTACATGCCGGTGACCAGCAGCACCTTCTTCATCGGCTGCCTCGCCATCAGCGGAATCCCCCCGCTGGCGGGCTTCTGGAGCAAGGACGAAATCCTCGGCCAAGCCTTCGGATCGTTCCCGGTCCTTTGGGCCGCTGGCTTCATCACCGCCGGCATGACCGCCTTCTACATGTTCCGGCTCTACTTCCTCACCTTCGAAGGGAGCTTCCGCGGCAACGACAAGGCCATCCAGGCCCAGCTGATGGCCGCCGCCGGCAAGGGGTCGGAGGACCATGCCGAAGATCACGGCCACGCCCACGCCGAGCACCCGCACGAATCGGGCTGGCAGATGGCCATGCCCCTGGCAGTCCTGGCCGTTCCCTCCGTGCTGGTGGGCCTGCTCGGGGTGCCCTGGAACAGCCGTTTCGGGACTCTCCTCGATCCCCATGAAGCGGCAGAGGTGGCCGAGCACTTCAGCTGGGGTGAGTTCCTGCCGCTGGCCGGCGCCTCCGTAGCGATTTCGGTGGTGGGCATCAGCGTGGCTGTGCTGGCCTACGCGCTGCGCAAAATTGACCTCGGCACGGCCGTGGCGGCTCGCTTCCCCACCATCAACGCCTTCCTGGCGAACAAGTGGTACCTCGATTCCATCAACGACAAGCTCTTCGTCCAAGGCAGCCGCAAACTGGCCCGCTCGGTCCTGGAAGTCGACTCCAAAGTGGTGGATGGCGTGGTGAACCTCACCGGCCTGGTCACCCTGGGCAGCGGCGAAGGCCTCAAGTACTTCGAAACCGGCCGGGCTCAGTTCTATGCCCTGATCGTCTTCGGCGGTGTGATTGCCCTGGTGGTTCTGTTCGGCGCCCTGGGCTAGGGCCACAACGCTCTGTGTGACATCCGCCACGACAGGGCTGCAGCATCGGCAGTGATTTCTACACTCCGCCCAAAGACTGTTCGTCGGTGCCCCTGGACTTCGCCACGACCCTGGCCAGCAGCGCAGCCTTCCCCTGGCTGAGCGCATCGATCCTGTTCCCGATCGCTGCTGCCCTGTGTATCCCCTTCTTCCCCGATCAGGGGGATGGGAAGCAGGTGCGCTGGTTTGCCCTCGGTGTTGCCCTGATCACCTTCCTGCTCACGGTGGGGGGCTATCTCAACGGCTACGACCCCAGCAACCCTGACCTCCAACTGGTGGAGAAGGTGAGCTGGCTTCCCGATCTGGGCTTGGCCTGGTCCGTGGGGGCCGATGGGATCTCGATGCCCCTGATCCTGCTGACCAGCTTCATCACTGCCCTGGCGGTGCTGGCGGCCTGGCCGGTGAGCTTCAAACCGAAGCTGTTCTATTTCCTCCTGCTGGCGATGGATGGCGGTCAGATCGCCGTCTTCGCTGTCCAGGACATGCTCCTGTTCTTCCTGGCCTGGGAGCTGGAGCTGATCCCGGTGTATCTGCTGCTGGCCATCTGGGGGGGCAAGAAGCGGCAGTACGCCGCCACCAAATTCATCCTTTACACAGCCGGCAGCTCGCTGTTCATCCTGTTGGCTGGCCTAGCGATGGCCTTCTTCGGGGGGCACGTCAGCTTCGACTACACCGAGCTGATGGCCAAGGGATTCCCCCTGAAGTTCCAGCTGCTCGCCTACGCGGGTCTGCTGATCGCCTTCGGCGTGAAACTCCCGATCGTGCCCCTCCACACCTGGCTGCCGGATGCCCATGGCGAGGCGACAGCGCCGGTGCACATGCTCCTGGCGGGCATCCTGCTGAAGATGGGGGGCTACGCCCTGCTGCGCTTCAACTGCCAGATCCTCCCGGATGCCCACGCGGTGTTCGCACCACTGCTGGTGGTCCTCGGCGTGGTGAACATCATTTACGCCGCGCTGACCTCCTTTGCCCAGCGCAACCTGAAGCGCAAGATCGCCTACAGCTCCATCAGCCACATGGGCTTCGTGCTGATCGGCATCGGCAGCTTCAGCGCCCTGGGCTCCAGCGGCGCCATGTTGCAGATGATCAGCCACGGTCTGATCGGCGCGTCGCTCTTTTTCCTAGTGGGCGCCACCTATGACCGCACCCACACCCTGCAGCTCGATGAGATGGGCGGAGTGGGCCAGAAGATGCGCAAGATGTTTGCCCTCTGGACCGTCTGCTCCCTGGCCTCCTTGGCCCTGCCCGGCATGAGCGGCTTCGTGAGCGAGCTGATGGTGTTTGTGGGCTTCGCCACCGATGACGCCTACACCCTGCCCTTCCGGGTCGCGATCGATGGGCTGGCTGCGATCGGGGTGATCCTGACGCCGATCTATCTGCTCTCGATGCTGCGGGAAATCTTCTACGGCCAGGAGAAGGCAGAACTGGTGTCCCACACCAACCTTGTGGATGCCGAGCCGCGGGAGATCTACATCATTGGCTGCCTGCTGGTCCCGATCATCGGCATCGGTCTCTACCCCCGCCTGATGACCGACAGCTACAAGGCGACGATGGAGGTGCTGGTGGCCCGCAATGAGCAGGCGATGAAGAACCTGACCGCACCCAGCGGTTCGGGGCTGATCCGCAATGCCCCATTCCAGGCCCCATCCCTCGGCTGAGCCGTTACGAAGAACAGCTCCCCGGCCGAAGGCTGTGCAGGAATCGGCTGATCTTCGTAGCCTCCATGGGCGAATCCTGCGGTCCCTCCTGACCCATGAAGCAGCTGAACTTCCTGCTGATCTTCAGCTTCGGCCTGGCCACGGTGATGTTCACCCTTGAGAACACCGCCCCCACCACCGTGCGCTTCCTGCCAGGGCTAACCACCACGATGCCCCTGGCGGCCCTGCTGCTGGTGGTGGGCGGCGTCGGCGCCACCGCCGCCTGGGTGTTTGCGGTGTGGACCGGGGTTGTGAAGCGGGTCGAAAGCCAGATGGACCCCAGCCAGCTGGAAGCACAGCAGGTGCGGATCCGCGAGCTGGAGGAGGACGTGCAGCGCTATCGCGCCACGGTGGATGCCCAACTCGGCCTGCTGCCTGCCGCCGGCGAAAGCTCCGCCCAGGGAGAAGCCGCCTAAACAGCTGTTAAACGCACTCCAGCACTGGTTTCTGAGCTCCAGAGCCGGTACTGTCGGCGCAGTGCGCAGCAAACAGTGGCCGAGGGTGGCGCCAGGCTTGCGATCCGGCTGTTGCAAGACGCCGCAGAGCGGGGTGACCTGGACCCCTGGGACGTGGATGTGATCGCCGTCGTGGACGGCTTCCTCGATCAACTGCGGCAGCGAATCGAAGTCCCCAAGCTGGTGGCCGCCCTTCAAAAAGGACGCGGCGGCAGCTATGAACAGGATCTCGCCGAAACCAGCGAGGCCTTCCTGGCGGCCTCGGTACTGGTCAGCCTCAAGGCCGAGGTGCTGGAAGCCCAGACCTTCCCACCGGAACCCAGCCTGGAGGAGAGCTTCGACTTCGATTTCGACAACGAAGGGCAGGGCTGGCTGCTGACTCCAGGCCTGGAACTTCCCCGGAAACCGGAGAGGCACCTGCTCCGCCGCCTCGTGGCCCCGCCGCCGCTGCAGCGGCCGGTCACCCTCGGGGAGCTGATCCGACAGCTCGAGGACATCGCCGAGCGACTGGAGCAGGAAGAAGGGCAGACCCGCAATCGCCAGCGCAGCCGGCGCTACAGCGATCGGGCCGTGATTGAGCAGGTGGCGGCCCTGGCGCACCGGGAGAAGCTGCCGGAGACCACCGCTGCCCTGAGCCAATTCCTGCTGCAGTGGCCCGAGTCCCTCGAATGGACAGGCTTTGATCAGCTGGTGGAGGCCTGGGCCTGCGTCGCCCCGGAGGACCTGGATTGCGACCGTGTGGGCGTCTTCTGGGCCCTGTTGTTTCTCTGTTCCCAGGGGAAGGTGGAACTCGATCAGCAGGGCGGCCTGTTCGGTCCGCTGCAGCTGAAACGCCTCCTGGATGAGCGGGAATCGGTGCAACTTCCCCTGCCCGCTGAGCTGGGGTCAGCTCGGGGGCCGTCTCGAGAAGCCATTGCTGCCTAAGACTTTTGCCTAGGGTGTCTGGATGACCGAAATCAGACAACGCCGATGAAGGCGATGATCTTGGCGGCGGGCAAAGGGACCCGTGTGAGACCCATCACTCACACCATCCCCAAGCCGATGATCCCCATCCTTCAGAAACCCGTGATGGAGTTTCTGCTGGAGCTGCTGCGGGAGCACGGCTTCACCGAAATCATGGTGAATGTCTCCCACCTGGCTGAGGAGATTGAGAACTACTTCCGGGACGGACAGCGCTTCGGCGTCGAAATCGCCTACAGCTTTGAGGGCCGGATTGAAGACGGCGAATTGATCGGGGATGCCGTCGGTTCCGCCGGTGGCCTGAAGAAGATCCAGACCTTCCAGCGCTTCTTCGATGACACCTTCGTGGTGCTCTGCGGAGACGCCTTGATTGACCTCGACCTCAGTGAGGCCGTGCGTCGCCACAAGGCCAAGGGCGCCATGGCCAGCCTGATCACCAAACGGGTTCCCCGTGATCAGGTGAGCAGCTACGGCGTTGTCGTCACCGATGACGACGGCCGGGTCCGGTCCTTCCAGGAAAAGCCGGCGGTGGACGAGGCCGCCAGCGACATGATCAACACCGGCATCTACATCTTTGAGCCCGAGGTGCTCGACTATGTGCCCGCCGGAGTCCCCTTTGACATCGGCTCGGACCTGTTCCCACGGCTTGTGGCCGATGGGGCGCCCTTCTATGCCCTGCCGATGGAATTCGAGTGGGTCGACATCGGCAAGGTCCCGGACTATTGGCAGGCAATCCGCAGCGTCCTGCAGGGTGATGTTCGCCAGGTTCAAATCCCCGGCAAGCAGGTGCGCCCTGGCATCTACGCCGGACTGAACGTCGCTGCGAACTGGGACAAGATCAATGTGCAGGGTCCCATCTACGTGGGCGGTATGACGAGGATCGAAGACGGAGCCACGATCATTGGCCCGGCGATGATCGGCCCCAGCTGCCACATCTGCGAGGGCGCCACGATCGATAACTCGATCATCTTTGACTACTCCCGCATCGGCCCTGGGGTGCGCCTGGTCGAAAAGCTCGTGTTCGGTCGCTATTGCGTCGACCGCAACGGGGACCATTTCGACCTGCAGGAAGCGGCCCTCGACTGGCTGATTACCGACGCCCGGCGCCAGGACTACGCCACCCCGTCA
>JAURGL010000054.1 GCA_030833825.1 Vulcanococcus sp. SFB_649D_100_25
AAGTAAATGCCTTCGCCGGAGCTCTTGGTCACGTAGCCGGCGGCATCACCCACCAGGGCCATGCGGCCCACCACGCGGCGCGGACGCGGATGCTCGGGGATCGGGTGGGCCTCCACCTTGATCACTTCGCCATTCACCAGGCGCTTCTTGGCCCGCTCGCGGATCCCTTCCTGCAGGCTTTTGATGAGGCTCTGGTTCTCCTGCATCGTGCCGGTGCCGACCGCCACGTGGTCGTACTTGGGGAACACCCAGGCGTAGAAGTCGGGGGACACGTCGGTGCCCACATACATCTCGGCGAGGCTCTCGTAGTACTTCATCTCTTCCGGGGGAAGCTTGATGCGCTCCTGGAAGGCGATGGCCACGTTGTAATCGCCGGCATCCATGGCCTTGGCCACCCGGCTGTTGGCACCATCGGCGCCGATGATCAGATCGACCTCAAGGGTCTTGGTGTCGCCAGTGGCTTCGCCACCGCTGTAATCCGAGTAGGTGAGGGTGTAAGGACCCTGGCGCTTGCTGCCGGTGTCGATCTTGGTCACCAGGCCGTTCACCAGATGGGTTCCCAGCTCGGCGGCACGGTTGCGCAGGAAGGCATCCATGACCTCGCGCCGGCACATGCCGATGTACTCGTTCTCGTTATCCAGATTGATATCCACCTCCCGGTTGGAGGGGGAAATCATCTTCATGTTGCGGACCTTGCGGTCAATGATCGATTCCGGCAGGTCGAACTCAGCGACCATGCACAACGGAATGGCCCCACCGCATGGCTTGGCGTTGTCCAGCTTCCGCTCAAACAGCCAGGTCTCAATTCCCGCTTTGGCCAGCACTTCTGCAGCACAGGAACCGCTCGGGCCGCCGCCCACCACCGCGACTCGCAACATCTTGAAACCCGCTCCGCCAGAAGGATGTTGAGGCCGAAGCTAACACCGCTGACCCGGCAGCCGCTGGCATCCCAGGCGCCAGCTCTTACCATCGGCCAACCCCTGTCCCGATGGGAGTTCTTGCGTGCCCAGCGCAGGTCGTCAGACCAGTGATTCCCGGCCGGGCTCGCGCAAGGGGGCCCGACCCCCCGCCGTGGCAGAGGACATTCCGCTCGCCATCCGAACCCTCTCCCCCAGCCTGAAGCAACGCAGTCGCGCTCCAATGCTTCTGCTCGGCGCCGGCGCGGTTGTGGTGGCAGGAACCCTGGTGGCCTTGCTGTTCCCCCGGCCCCTTGCACGGTTGGTCACTCCTCCGCCCCTCGATGGCCTCGATGCCCGGTTGAGCTCCGATGGCCGCCTGCTGGGTCACTTCCCCTATGCAGAGGCCAGCAATACGGATCTGATCAGCATCGGCCCGGGGGTCCTGATGAACCCCGACGCGGCTGATGCCCTCAGTCGCATGCGCCGCGCCGCCGATGCCGATGGTGTCGACCTGAGGGTTCTGAGTGCGTTTCGCTCGATCGCTCTGCAGAAGCAGATCTTTTTTGATGTCAAATCCGAGCGCAACCAGAGCGCGCGCGAACGGGCGCAGGTCAGCGCACCACCGGGTTTCTCGGAGCACAGCACCGGGTTTGCCGTCGACCTCGGCGACGGCCGGCGCCCGGAGACCAACCTTTCTCAGAGCTTCGATCAAACCGCAGCCTTCCGCTGGTTGCAGCAGCACGCCAACCGGTTTCACTTTGAGCTGTCCTTCCCCGACGGCAATGACCAGGGGGTGAGTTATGAACCCTGGCACTGGCGTTTTGAGGGATCTGCCGATGCCCTGCGAACCTTTGACGCCGCCCAGCGATTCCAGCGCTGATGGCCCAGCTGCAGCTGCCTGAATTGTTGGCGCCAGCGGGCAACTGGGATGCCCTCCGTGCCGCCGTCGCCAACGGGGCAGATGCGGTGTATTTCGGGGTTGAATGTTTCAACGCCCGACTGAGGGCAGAGAACTTTCAGATCAAGGACCTGCCGGAGTTGATGGCATGGCTCCACCGGCGTGGCGTCAAGGGATTCCTCACGGTCAATGTCCTGGTGTTCTCTTCGGAATTGCCCCAGGCCGCTGAGCTGTTGCTGGCGGCGGCGGCGGCGGGCGTTGATGCCCTGATCGTTCAGGACATCGGTCTTGCGGTGCTGGCCCGTCAGTTGACCCCCGAGCTGGCCTTGCACGGCTCCACCCAGATGTCGATCACCAGTGCAGCCGGTGTGGCGATGGCCGCTGAGCTCGGCTGTGAGCGCGTGGTCCTAGCCCGTGAACTGAGCCTGAAGGATCTGCGCAGGCTGCAACAGCAATTGGAGCAGCGGCATCTGGTGATGCCTCTGGAGGTCTTTGTCCACGGTGCCCTGTGTGTGGCCTATTCAGGGCAGTGCCTCACCAGCGAAGCCCTCGGCCAGCGCAGCGCGAACCGTGGTGAATGCGCTCAGGCCTGCCGCTTGCCTTATCAGTTGATCGTTGATGGGGAAGAGCGCGATCTCGGCGAGCAGCGCTATCTCCTCTCCCCCCAAGACCTGGCGGCCTGGCCCCTGATTCCCGAGCTCGTCAGCGCCGGGGTGGCCAGCTTCAAGATCGAGGGGCGCCTCAAGGATTCCACCTATGTGGCGGCTGTGACCGATGCCTACCGCCAAGGTCTCGATCGCCTGCAGGGTGAACCGGCGGGAGATGACCAAGAGCAGCTGCGGCGGCATCTGGAGTTGAGCTTTTCCCGAGGTCTCGGCACCGGCTGGTTGAAGGGTGTCAATCACCGCGACCTGGTCCACGCCCGCTGGAGCAAAAAACGTGGTCCCTGGCTGGGGCGCCTGCAGCGCCTCGAGCAGGGCGGTTGGTTGGTCTTCTCAGGCGTGCCAGCCCTCAAACCCGGGGATGGTTTGGTGTTGGAGGTCCCCCAGGACGACCCCCTCCAGCCTCCCCGGGAGGTGGGAGGCCGGGTGATGGTGGTGGAGACCAGGCCCAAGGGTTGCAGCGCCGTCCGGCTAGGCCCCTCCTCTGTCGACCTCCGCGGCCTTCGGCCTGGCAGCCCCTGCTGGCTCACCAGCGATCCCCAACTGGAGAGCCGCTTTCAGCGCATGGCATCCCGGGAGGTGGCTGAGACCCGTCAGCCCCTGCAGCTCAAGGTCCACGGTTCCCTGGGGGAGCCCCTCGTGCTCGAGGTTCAGCAACTGCCCGGTTTCAAGGGTGGACCCTGGCGGGTGCAATCCGCGCAGTCCCTGCAGGCGGCGACCGGTGAGGGGCTCAACCAGGAGCGCCTGAGCCAGCAGCTCGGTCGCCTGGGTGGGACCCCCTGGCGACTGGAAACCCTCGCGGTGGAGCTGCCGGAGGCCCTGTTCCTGCCGCTCACCCAACTCAATCAGATGCGCCGCGATCTGGTGGATGTCCTCGCAGGAGCCTCTCCGGCTGCGGAACCCCAGCACGGGGACCTCAGCCGTGACCCCCAGCAGACCCTTCACCAGCTCCTCGCTCCGGTTCCATCGCTTGCCTCCCCTGCAGAGGCCCCTTGCGAACCGCGCCTGAGTGTGTTGATTCGCGAGCTCCATCAACTCGAGGCCCTGCGCGAGCTCCCGGTGCATCGGGTCATTGCTGATCTGGAGCACCCCGCCCAACTGCGGGAAGCCGTGAAGCGCGGCCGGGGCATCTGGCCCGGTGGCATCTGGCTTGCAGGTGCCCGGATCACCCGGCCGGATGAGGGCTGGAGCCTTGAGCCGTTGATTCGGGCTGAACCCGATGGGTACCTGGTGCGCAATGCCGATCAGCTGGAGCGCTTGACCCCATTGGCCCCCTGTCAGGGTGATTTTTCATTGAACGTGGCGAACCCCCTCACGGCCCGCTGGCTGCTGGAGCGCTGGGGCCTTGAGGGCATCACCGCCAGCTACGACCTGGCGCTGGAGCAGCTGCTGGCACTGGTGCAGCAGTGCCCTCCCGGGCGTGTTGAGATCACCCTCCATCAGCACATGCCGATGTTCCACATGGAGCATTGCGTGTTCTGTGCCTTCCTCTCGGACGGTCACGACCACACCGACTGCGGACGTCCCTGTGAGACCCATGAGGTGCTGCTGCGGGACCGCAGTGGAGCTGAGCATCCGCTGCGCGCTGATCTGGGCTGCCGCAACACCCTGTTCAACGGACGTGCTCAGACCGCGGCCGAGGCCATCCCCCAGTTCCTGAAGGCGGGTGTGCAGCAGCTTCGCCTTGAGCTGCTCCAGGATTCAGCCGCCGACACGCGCCGCCGCGTTGAGCTCTATCGCCAGGCCCTCAGCGGGGCCATCAGTGGCCGTGAGGTCTGGCAGCGGGAGCAACTTCAAAGCCAGCTGGGTGTCACCCGGGGGACCCTGGCTGAACGCAGGAGCGGGTGAGCTGCTGCGATAGATTCGCTTAACGCACCGTAGGGGTCATTGGTCTAGGCGTGTGCTCGTTCTTCACGAACGAACCCTGCCCGTTGACCACGCTGCAAGAGATACCGGCTCTGTTCGTACTGGGTTTCGACCCGCGACCTTGCCCCAGGGTTTCAGCCACCGTTCCCACGCCCTCCCACGCCAACGCCTGCTCATTTGCTGAGCGTTGCGGCCGTCAGTTCAGAGCTGCGGCGTGCTTCATCGAGACCAGTCCAGATCTGCTCCCACGAACACTTCTCCTATGAGCGGCGCGCACCCCGGCACCCCGATCCGCAACATCGCGATCATTGCCCACGTCGACCACGGCAAAACCACCCTGGTGGATGCCCTGCTCGCCCAGTCCGGCATCTTTCGCGACAACGAGGCCGTCCCCACCTGCGTGATGGACTCCAATGATCTGGAGCGCGAGCGCGGCATCACGATCCTCTCCAAGAACACCGCGGTGGACTTCGAGGGGATCCGGATCAACATCGTTGACACCCCTGGCCACGCCGACTTCGGCGGCGAGGTGGAGCGGGTGCTGGGCATGGTGGATGGCTGCCTGCTGATCGTGGACGCCAACGAGGGGCCGATGCCCCAGACCCGTTTCGTGCTGAAGAAGGCCCTCGAGAAGGGCCTGCGCCCGATCGTCTTCGTCAACAAGATCGACCGCGCCCGCGTGGATCCAGAACAGGCGGTCGACAAGGTGCTCGACCTCTTCCTGGAGCTGGGTGCCGACGACGACCAGTGCGACTTCCCCTACCTCTTCGGCAGCGGCATGGGCGGCTACGCCAAGCCCGACATGAAGACCGAGAGCGACAACATGCGTCCGCTGTTCGACGCGATCCTGCGGCACGTTCCGCCGCCGGTGGGTGATCCCGAGAAGCCCCTGCAGCTGCAGGTGACCACCCTCGACTACAGCGATTTCCTCGGCCGGATCATGATCGGCCGCATCCACAACGGCACCATCCGGGCCAATCAGCCGGTTGCCCTGCTGCGCGATGACGGCAGCGTGAAGCGGGGTCGCATCAGCAAGTTGCTCGGCTTCCAGGGCCTGCAGCGCATTGAGATCGAACAGGCCCGCGCCGGTGACCTGGTGGCCGTCTCCGGTTTTGACGAGGTGAACATCGGCGAGACCATCGCCTGCCCTGATGAACCCAAGGCTCTGCCTCTGATCAAGGTGGATGAACCCACCCTGCAGATGACCTTTGTGGTCAACGATTCCCCCTTCGCCGGTAAGGAAGGGAAGTTCGTCACCAGCCGCCAGGTGCGTGACCGCCTCAACAAGGAGTTGCTCACCAACGTGGCGCTGCGGGTTGAGGACACCGATTCCCCCGACCGCTGGGCCGTCAGCGGCCGTGGTGAGCTGCACCTGGGGATCCTGATCGAAACCATGCGCCGTGAGGGCTATGAGTTCCAGGTCAGCCAGCCCCAGGTGATCTTCCGCACCATCGATGGGACCCCTTCAGAACCCTTCGAAACCCTGGTGCTGGATGTGCCCGAAGAATCCGTGGGCGCCTGCATCGAAAAACTCGGCATCCGCAAGGCCGAGATGCAGAACATGGAGAACACCAACGACGGCCGCACCCAGCTGGAGTTCGTGGTTCCGTCCCGTGGCCTGATCGGCTTCCGTGGTGAGTTCATCCGCGCCACCCGCGGTGAGGGCATCATGAGCCACTCCTTCCTCGACTACCGGGCGATGCAGGGGGACTTCGACACCCGTCGCAACGGCGTGTTGATCGCCTTTGAAGAAGGCACCGCCACCTTCTATGCCCTGAAGAACGCCGAGGACCGCGGCCAGTTCTTCATCACCCCGGGCACCAAGGTCTACAAGGGGATGATCGTGGGCGAGAACAACCGTCCTCAGGATCTTGAGCTGAACGTCTGCAAGACCAAGCAGCTCACCAACATGCGATCCGCCGGTGCTGAGGAGCTCGACACCCTTCAGGCCCCGATGCAGATGACCCTGGAGCGGGCCCTCGAGTACATCGGCCCCGACGAAATGCTGGAGGTGACCCCCGAGTCCATCCGCCTGCGCAAGTTGCCCGCCAAAAAGCCGGCCAAGCGTTGAGTCAGGCCCCTGATTCCGAGGAACATCGCCTGATGGCCGACCCCCGACTGGGGGACGCCATCGGGCTTTTTAATGCCCAGCAGTGGTATGCCTGCCACGACGGCTTCGAGGAGCTCTGGCACGAAACCCAGGGCCCGCTGCGCAAGGTCTTGCAGGGAATCCTGCAGATCGCTGTGGCCCATCACCATCTCGAGCGGGGCAACACCCGTGGTGCGATGGTTCTGTTGGGCGAGGGCCTCGGCCGGCTGCAGGGCCAAGGCGCGGTGCAGCTGGGGCTGCAACTGGAGCCCCTCCGCGCCGCAGCCCGAGCACGTCTGCTGGCCCTGCACAACGGGGATCCGTTGGACCACCTGCCTCTGCCCCGTCTGCTGGCGGAGCCCCTGGCTTGAGGGGAACCCTGGCCTGCAGCGATACCATTGGCGTCATTGCATTCCGGGAGACGGGCTTGGTCGCCACTACAAGCGCAGCCCCGACCCTCGACGCCGGCAGACTGTTGGCCCGTTTCCTCTCCCGAACTGCAGGAGCCGCGCTGCTCTGGCTTGCCCTAAGTCCGCCAGGCCTGGCTCAGACGCCCGCCTCCAAGCCTGCTCGCATCAGCACGGGCCTGGTCACGATTGAATCCGATCTACAGCAGGCCGATCAGCGCACCGGTGTGATCACCGCGACTGGCAACGTGCGGATCGTTTACCCCGATGAGCGGGTGGTGGCGACTGCCCGTCAGGCGCAGTATTTCAGTCAGGAGGGTCGTGTTGTCCTCAGCGGCGATGTGGACATCGTTCAAGAGGGGGGCAACCTGCTGCGGGCGGAGCAAGTGATCTATCTGCTCGATGGCGAGCGGATGCAGGCCATTCCTGTTCAGGGACAGCAGGTGTACAGCCGTGTGGTGATCCCTCCCGCCTCGAGCTCCCCTGGAGCACCGGCTCCGCGTCGGCGATGACTCTTGTTCTCGATCAGGTCGCCCTCACCCTGGGTGGACGGCCGCTGGTGAAGCAGGTGAGCCTGAACCTGAACCCCGGTGAAGTGGTCGGGCTTCTCGGACCCAACGGGGCCGGCAAGACCACCACGTTCAATTTGGTGACGGGCCTGCTGCGCCCCGACTCGGGCAAGGTCCTGCTCGAAGGGTCCTGCATCGCTGATTACTCCATGCCCCAGCGGGCACGCCTGGGCATCGGCTACCTCCCCCAGGAGGCCAGCGTGTTCCGCAACCTCAGCGTGCAGGACAACCTCTTGCTGGCCCTGCAGGAAAGCGGGGCTTTGCCTGAGCAGCGCCGTGAACGGGCGGAACAGCTGGTCGATGACTTTCACCTGCGCCCCTTCCAGCACCGCCTCGGCTACCAGCTCTCCGGTGGCGAGCGGCGGCGTTGCGAGGTGGCCCGTGCCCTCGCCGTTGGCGAGAACGGACCCCGCTATCTCCTGTTGGATGAACCCTTCGCCGGCGTTGATCCCCTGGCGGTGGCAGACCTTCAGAGCCTGATTGCGAGTCTGCGGGATCGGGGCATGGGGGTCTTAATCACCGATCACAACGTCCGAGAAACCCTGGCGATCACCGACCGGGCCTACATCCTCACGGAGGGAAGCATCCTCGCCAGTGGACCATCCCGTGAGATGGCCAACGATCCGCTGGTGCGGCGCCACTACCTCGGGGAGGACTTTCGCCTGTGAGCGCCGCTTCCTCCCTGCTTCAACCGCTGCAGCGGCAGTGGCAACGGTTGATTCGCCAGTGGCAGCGCTTGCCGCTGATGGATCGCTGGCTCTCCTCAGAGCTCTTGGGACCTCTGTTGTTTGGCATCGCCGCGTTCACGGCGGTGTCGCTCTCGGTGGGGGTGGTGTTCGAGCTGGTGCGCAAGGTGGCGGAAGCTGGGCTCCCGCTTTGGGCTGCAGGCAAGGTCCTGGCCCTGCGGATGCCCGGATTCCTGGTGCTCTCTTTCCCCATGGCCACCTTGATGGCCACTCTTCTGGCCTTCAGTCGACTGTCGGGAAGCAGTGAACTCACGGCGCTGCGGAGCATCGGGGTGAAGACCTGGCGGATGGTCGTTCCCGCTCTGGTGATGGCAGCCCTGATGAGCCTCCTCACCTTTGTGTTCAACGACGTGATCGTGCCCAGCGCCAATTACGCCGCCTCCAACACCCTCGATAGCGCCCTAGGCCGTGCCCTCTCGGCCCAGACCGGCAAGAACGTGGTGTACTCACGCTTTGGTCGTATCACCCCGAAGCAGCCCGGAGGTGATGCGGGTGAGGGGCTCACCCAGCTCTTCTATGCCCGGGAATTCAAGAACGGCGAGATGCAGGGTGTGACCCTGCTCGATTTCTCCCGCGAGGGGCAGCAGCAGGTGCTGACGGCCAACACGGCCCAGTGGGATGACGCCAAGGCGATGTGGGAATTCCGCAACGGCCGCATCCTCAACATCGATGTGGCGAACAACTTCACCACATCGGCGAACTACTCCAGCTACTACTACCCCTTTACCCAGGCCCCGGTTGATGTGGGCATGCTCCCCAGCGATGCAGCCCAGATGACGGTGGCCCAGGCCCTGCGGGCCGAGTCGTTGCTGCAACAGGCCGGTGATCAGAAAGAAGCCAGGCGCCTGCGGGTTCGGATTCAGGAGAAATTCGCCTTCCCCGCCATCTGTCTGGTCTTTGGTCTGATTGGCAGCAGCCTGGGGGTCAGGCCCAATTCCCGCACCAGCCGCAGCCAGGGCTTTGGCATCAGCGTGCTCCTGATCTTTGGGTACTACCTGATGTCCTTCATCTTCAGCTCCCTGGGGATCAAGGGAACCCTCTGGCCCTTCTTCGCGGCTTGGCTCCCGGTGTTCATCGGCTTGGGCGGCGGCCTGGTTCTGTTGCGACAGGCCAGCCGCTGAGCGACTCACCCCAAAGGTCATTCACACGGCAGACTGGCCTGGATTCCTCACCCTCTTCGTGACCGATCCGGTTCTCGCTCTGGGCCTCGCCGCATTTGCCCTGTTGCTGCTGGCCCTACCCCTGGCCTTCTGGAGCGTGAGTGGAGCCGGATCCCGTAGCACCGCGGTCCGTCTGCTGGTGGCCACCGCGAACTTGGCCCTCACTGCTCAGTTGGTGCTGCGTTGGTGGCAGTCGGGCCATTTCCCGATCAGCAATCTCTACGAATCCCTCTGCTTCCTGGCCTGGGCCTGCACCCTCACCCAGCTCCTGGTTGAGCGCACCTATCCCTCACCCCTGGTGGCGGCCTCAGCAACCCCCATGGGTCTGGGGTGTGTGGCCTTCGCCAGCTTTGCCTTGCCGGATCAGCTGCAGCAAGCCGCTCCTCTGGTGCCCGCCCTGCGCTCCAGCTGGCTGGTCATGCATGTCAGCGTAATCATGGTCAGTTACGCCGCCCTGCTGGTGGGGTCCTTGCTGTCGATGGCGGTCCTGTTCACCGATCGCAGCCAGGCCCTGGAGCTGCGGAGCAGCTCGATCGGGAGTGGAGGCTTCCGCCAGGCACGGCTGGCCACCGAGGGCGGCGGGGCTGAGTTCAACCTCAGCAGTGCTGCCCTCTCCTTAAGTGAGCAGCTCGACAGCCTCAGTTACCGGACCATCACCGTCGGCTTTCTGCTGCTGTCCGTTGGGATTGTTAGCGGGGCTGTCTGGGCCAATGAGGCCTGGGGCAGCTGGTGGAGCTGGGATCCCAAGGAAACCTGGGCCCTGATCTGCTGGTTGGTCTATGCGGCCTATCTGCACACCCGCCTCAGCCGTGGGTGGCAG
>JAURGL010000055.1 GCA_030833825.1 Vulcanococcus sp. SFB_649D_100_25
AAGGCTGAGGCCACCGTCGATGGACAGCTGGTCTGCTCCGGCGAATTGATGTTCTCTTTGGTGGACTGATCTCCCCATGAGTTACGCAGTCTCAGGCGGGGAGACCCGCATCCACCCCACCGCCGTCGTCGACCCCAAGGCGCAGATCGACCAGGGCGTCGAGATCGGTCCCTATGCGGTGATCGGACCCGAGGTGTGCATCGGGTCCGGTACTCGCATCGGCCCCCATGTGGTGCTTGATGGGCGGGTCCGCATGGGCCGCGGCAACCGGATCTACCCCGGGGCCTCCATCGGAGCGGAACCGCAGGACCTCAAGTACAACGGTGCCCCCACGGAGGTCGTGATCGGGGACGACAACGCCATCCGCGAGTGCGTCACCATCAACCGTGCCACCCATGAAGGGGAGCAGACCCGGATCGGCAGCGGCAATCTGCTGATGGCCTACAGCCACCTGGGGCACAACTGTGATCTGGGGGACCGGATCGTCATCGCCAATGGTGTGGCGGTGGCCGGCCATGTGGTGATTGCTGATCGAGCTGTGATCGGTGGGGTGCTGGGCATTCACCAGTTCGTGCACATCGGCACCATGGCGATGGTTGGGGGCATGAGCCGCATTGACCGCGATGTGCCTCCCTTCGCGATCGTGGAGGGCCACCCCGGTCGCCTGCGGGGCTTGAACCGCATCGGCCTCAAGCGCAGTGGCCTGGCGGAGCTCGATGGCGGGGCCCAGATCAAGCAGCTGCAGCAGATCTGGTCGCAGATTTACCGCGGGGACGCGGTGCTCGCCGATGCCCTGCGGGAGGTGCGCCAGCAGACCCTGATGCCCCCAGCCGAAACGCTTGTGAGCTTCCTGGAGGCCTCCACTGGGCCTGGTCGCCGAGGTCCTTTGCCCGCTGGGCGTTCATGAGGCGACTGCTGATCAGCACCGGAGAAGTCTCCGGTGATCTTCAGGGTGGCCTGTTGGTGAAGGCCCTGCTCAACGAGGCCGAGCGGCGCAGCCTGCCGTTGGAGGTGGTCGCCCTCGGTGGACAGCGCATGCGACAGGCCGGTGCCACGCTTCTGGCTGACACCACGGCCATGGGGGCCATTGGCCTCTGGGAGGCCCTGCCGATGGTCCTCCCGACCTTGCGAGTGCAGCGCCGACTGAACCGCTGGCTGCGGAGCACCCCCCCCGATGCGGTGGTGCTGATCGACTACATGGGGGCCAACGTCAATGTGGGCCTGAAGGTCAAGCGCCGTCTGCCGGGGACGCCGATCTTCTATTACATCGCTCCTCAGGAGTGGGCTTTTCGGATTGGGGAAGGGGGTTCCACCCGCCTGATCGGGTTCACCGACCGCATCCTCGCGATATTCCCGGAGGAGGCCCGCTTCTATGGCGCCAGGGGTGCCCAGGTCACCTGGGTGGGGCATCCCTTGCTCGACACCCTCACGGATCTACCCAGCCGCGAATCGGCCCGCTCCCAGTTGGGACTGAAGCCGGACGAACGGTTGTTGCTCCTCTTCCCAGCCTCCCGTAAGCAGGAGTTGCGTTACCTCCTGCCGACCTTGGCTGAGGCCGCCGCAGCGTTGCAGCGGCGTTGCCCTGGGCTGCAGGTGGTGGTGCCGGCAGGGCAGGCCAGTTTTGAACCCGTGTTGCGGCAGATCCTGGATCAGGCTGGGGTGAAGGCGCGGGTGATTCCAGCGGCCGAGGCGGATCAGATGCGTCCCCTGCTCTGTGCTGCGGCGGATCTGGCCCTGAACAAGTCCGGCACGGTCAACCTGGAGCTCGCCCTGCGCGGCGTCCCGCAGGTGGTGGTGTATCGGGTCAGTCGCCCGACCGCCTGGGTCGCCGAGCACCTCCTGCGTTTTCAGGTGGAGCACATCTCCCCGGTCAACCTGGTGCTGGAGGAACGACTTCTGCCTGAGCTCCTGCAGGATCAGTTCACGCCAGAGGCGGTGGTGGAGGCGGCCCTGCCCTTGCTGGAGAACCCCCAAGTCCGCGCTGCGGTGGCTGATGGTTATCGCCGTCTGCGCGAACGGTTGGGGGAACCGGGCGTCACCCGCCGGGCGGCCGCCGCCATCCTGGATGCCTTACCGGTGCGTTGATGAAGCGGGTTCTGCTGCCGTTGCTCCTGTTGGCTGTGCTTTTGGCGGGCCCCTGTGCCTCAGCCCAGGCCGCCATCGAAGAAGCGGTCCTCGCCGGCGGCTGCTTCTGGTGCCTGGAGCATGACCTGGAGCATCTGCCCGGGGTGCTGGAGGCAGAAAGTGGCTACAGCGGTGGCCGCTTGGAGAATCCCACGTATCAGCAGGTCAGCGGCGGCGGCACTGGCCATCAGGAAGCGGTGCGCGTGCGCTTCGACAGCGCCAAGATCAGCTACCCCGCCCTGCTGCGGGCGTACTGGCGCAACGTTGATCCCCTTGATGGCGGAGGCCAGTTCTGTGATCGCGGCAGTTCCTATCTGCCGGTGATCTTCCCCATCGGTTCGCAACAGCTCGAGCAGGCCCGAGACAGCAAACAGGCCGCCGCCCGGGAGCTGGGACAAGCCGACACCGTGATCAAAGTGCAGATCAAACCCTTCAAGAGGTTTTGGCCCGCCGAGGGGTATCACCAGAATTACGCCGAAACCAATACGGTCAAATACCGCTATTACCGCTGGGCCTGCGGCCGGGACAGGCGGCTGGATGCGGTCTGGGGATCGCGGGCGCGGCAATCACGTCCCTGGGTTGCCGCACCCTCACGCAAACCGTGATTCAAATCTGAGAAAAAGCTGAAGTTTCCGTTCGCTGGATTTCGAGACTCTTCAGTTGTGGACGGTTTTCTCGCCCTTTTTTCTCTGGTGGGTGGGACCTACTGTTAAACGGTCTCGACTGCAGGTGTTTGTATGTATCTGCTGACGATTCGCGATGGTCTCGTGACGCGTCATATCGGTCCCTACCAAAGCCCGAAGCAAGCTTCCGATGATTTGGATCGCCTGCTCCGGCAATTCGGGGATCGCGCCCGCTGGCAGATTCACGCCTTGGAGGAACCGGCCAGCGTGATCGGCTCCAGCTCAGTTCCCACAGCAGCCTGATCTGCTTCAGGGGTTGGGCTTCTGGCCCGGATAGCCCCTCAGCAGGCCGCTTTCAACCATCAAACCCACCCCAGCCACGATCGCCACGAGGCTGAGGGTTCCGTACCAAAACCAGGGGCCATGGGGTTGTCCCATGGCCTGGAGGGTTCGCCTCTGTACCGCCTCGCCAAACAGGCAGAGCCCCGCCGGCAGCAGCAGAACGCTCACCTGGGCCTTCAGATACCAGCGAAGTTTCCGCACGGCCATGGGGTCAGGGCGTCTCCTTGGTTGGGGCCAGCCTAGGTCGGGCCCCCGGCGCAGACCCAGTTCACCAGGGTGCGCACCCCGAAGCCGGTGGCGCCGGCCGGGTCAAGGCCCCGTCCCTTGTCGCTCCAGACGGTGCCGGCGATGTCCAGGTGAGCCCAGGGGATCTCCCCGTTGACGAAGTCCTGCAGGAAGAGGGCCGCGGTGATGGAACCACCGGGACGGGGACCGGTGTTCTTCATGTCGGCCAGGCCGCTCTTGAGACCAGCGCGGTAGGAGGCCCGCAGGGGCATCCGCCACAGGTTTTCACCCCCCTGCTCAGCGGCGTTGCGCAGGGCCTCAGCCAGGCCGTCATTGGGGGACCAGAGACCGGCGATCTCTTCGCCCAGGGCGATCACACAGGCGCCGGTCAGGGTGGCCAGATCCACCACGGCATCGGGTTCGAGCTTGCAGGCGTACACCAGGGCATCCGCCAGGGTGAGGCGACCTTCCGCATCGGTGTTGTTGATCTCGATCGTCTTGCCGTTGGAGGCTTTCACGATCGCGCCCGGGTGGATCGCACCACCACTGATCATGTTTTCGCAGGCGGCCACGATCATGTGGACCTCAATCCCTGCAGGCTTGAGCTCGGCAATGGCACGCATGGCCCCCAGCACCGCAGCGCTGCCGCCCATGTCGTACTTCATCATCTCGATCTGAGAACCGGCGGTTTTGAGGTTGTAGCCGCCGGAATCGAAGGTGAGGCCTTTGCCCACCAGCACCAGGCGCCGCTCCACAGTCCCGGCGGGGCGATAGGTGAGGTGAATGAACTTGGGGGGGAGATCGGAGCCCTGGGAGACCGCCAGATAGGAGCCCATGCCCAGGGCCTCGCAGTCGGCGCGCTCGAGGACCTTGAGTTCCAGGCCGAAGTCACGGGCCAGGCCTGCGGCCGTATCAGCGAGGGCGGCCGGGGTGAGCACATTCGGGGGCGCTGCCACCAATTCCCGGGCGAGCTCCACACCACTGCAGACCGCTGCGCTGCCTTTGACCGCGCTGGAGGCCTCGCCCAGGGCCGCTTCAGGCAGGCCCAGCAGCTCAACAGTCCCGGGGGTTGGAGTGGGTTCGGCCTCTCCCTTGAACCGCTGATCCGTGAACTGAATCAGGCGGGTCGCTTCCGCCATGGCAGTGGCTGCCCCTGCAGGGGCAAAGCCCTCCAGGGGCATGGCGAGAGCGATGCTGTTGGCGCCCGTTGCTGCGGCCGCTTTGAGGCCGCTGGCCGTGGCCTGACGCAGTTGCTCCGAGCCGAAGGCGGCCGGCTCCCCCAGGCCCACCAGCACCAAGCTGCAGGGTTGCTGCCCCAACAGGGAGAAGCTGACGGTGTCTCCCTGCTTTCCCTTGAATCGCCGGCGCTCCAGCTGTTGGCTCAGGGCCGCCCCAAAGCGCTTGTTCAGCAGATCCTTAGTGCCCTGACTGGCACCGTCCCCGAAGAGACCCACCACGAGGGCCTCACCACTCCACTCTTGGGCCGTGGTGCTGCTGCAGCGGATCTCCATGGCCAAGGCAAATGCAATGGGCGCGATGGTAGGGCGATCAGTCGAGGTCGGCGGTGAAGGGCGTTGCCCAGCGACCCCGGGTTTCCTTGTTGAAGGGGGGCAGCCAGTGACGGATCAGGGCCTGCTCCAGCGCCCGCCGCGCTTTCACCGTCTCAGGAGCGTCATGCCAGAAGCGGATGCTCAACTGACTGCTCAAGCCCACCTGCTGCAGGGCTTCGCCATAGGCGGCGAGGTAGCTCTTGCAGTCGTGCTCGCCTTTCCAGCGGCGATCAGCCTGCCCCGTTTCCCCCACGTAGAGCAGCAGCGGGCCCTGGAGATGGGGTGGCCGATCCAGGACGAAGTAGAGGGCCGCCCCATCCCCCTGCTGTTCCGGCCAGCGCCAGAACTGCAGATGTTGAGCCGCCAGGGCCAGGGGGTTGAGCCGTTGCACCGCCGCTGAATGGCTGCTGCCGCCAAAGAGATCCATCTGTCCTGGGGACAGCTGGCTGCCAGCGGCCACGGCTTCAAAACGAGGCCCCTGGTAGGTGAGCAAGCGCTGCTGCCAGTCGTGCAGTTGATGTCTCTGCATGGGCAGGGCGTCAGCTCCCACACCGCTCGCGTTGGCTGACGTTTGGAAGAGATCCCCCTGGCGACCCTGTGACATCTCTCTTCAGGCTGAGCGCGGCAACTCAGGCCCGGCTGGGCCCTGGCCGAAGCGCACTTTCCCGATCAGCTCTTCGATGACCGCCGCCGGCAATTGCAAGCGCTGCTGGAGGTCCGCCAGGTCCTGAAAGGGAGCCCGCTGCCGTTCCCGGAGCAACCGTTGCCGGCGTTCCGCATTCAGTTGGGGGAGCTGTCGCTCCAGGCTGCTGCGGCTGGCCCGGTTCAGATCGAGCTTGACGGGCGTGATCGCTGCTGGCGCTCCATCCCCATACCAACGGAACTGCAGCAGAGGCTCCCAGCTGCGCACCAGGTCTTCGGAGATCTCCAAGAGCTTCTGCAGATCCTCCGGGCCACTGAGCTGCACGCCCCCCTGCTGCAGGCGCAGCAGCAGATCCACCTGCCGAGCCTGGATCTGGGGAAGACGCAGCCAGTCCGAGGCCGTGGCCCGGTTCACATCCAGGCGCCAGCCGAGGGCGGCGGCGTGGCGTACGTCCTCGCTGCTGCTCAGGCGCAACTGGGGGTCGAGCTGCAGTTTGAGCTCCAGCAGGTCCTGCTCCACCCGCTGTTCGGGGCTCGCTTGGGCGCGACGGGGCAGCTGGCCTGCTGCTTCCAGCAGACCGCGAGCCAGGGGATCCAACCAGTGGCCGCGGGCCATGGTGGTGCGTCGCTGCAGCGGATGGGCAGACCTTAACGAGACTCTGGCCACTCCACCAAGCCCAGCCGAATCCCCTGAACGGCGGCCTGAATCCGTCCCTGGGTGTTCATCTTGCGCAGGATGTGGCGGACATGGTCCTTCACCGTTTCCACCGAGAGGTGGAGTTGCCTGGCGATGGCTGAGTTGGCGGTTCCCGCGGTCATCAGCTGCAGGATGTCCACCTCCCGGGGGGTGAGTGCGGCCAGGGGGCTGCCCTGACCACCGGAGAGCTGTTGGAAGTAGCTGCGGCTCAGGTTCTGATCGATGTACATCCCCCCGGATTGCATCGTGCGGATGGCGCTCAACAGTGTCCCGAACCCCATCTGCGCCTCTAGGCAGATGCCGTCGCAGTTCGCCTGCAGGGCCTGGTGGATTGCCATCAGCCGACGGGGTTGGGTGACCACCATCAGCGTTGCGGGAGGTTTGCTGAGTCGTTTGGCGGCCGCCACCAAAGCCCCTCCGTTGCCCTCCTCGAGGCGATCGGTGCAGATCAAGACATCGGCTTGTGCTGTTTCGAGGGCCCGCAGGGCTTCCGCCATGGTCGTCCCGGCACCCACCAGCTGGGGGCCCGGTTGGCAGGCAGCGATGAACAGATTCAGGGCCAGGCGGCTGCCCAGGCAGAGCACCAGCCGGGAGTCCGCCAGCAGTGCGTTGCCGGCCGCCACGTTGCTGCGCACCTGGGCAATGGCTGGGGTGTAGTCCACGGTTCCCTGTGCAGCGCACCCTCTTCAATGTGGGCTGCATGCCGGGATTTGGCAGCCATTACGTCTATCCGCACTCGCCAGTCCCAGCTGGGCTCAGCAGAATCTCGGTGCTCGCGCCGGCCCACCGCCACCCGCTTCCAACCCCTCCTATGGCTTTCTTCGAGTCCGAGATCGTCCAGGAGGAGGCGAAGCGCCTGTTCGGGGACTATCAGCAGCTGATGCAGCTTGGGGGCGAATACGGCAAGTTCGATCGGGAAGGAAAGAAGCTGTTCATCGAGCGCATGGAGGAGCTGATGGACCGCTATCGGGTCTTCATGAAGCGCTTCGAGCTCTCGGACGACTTCCAGGCCAAGCTCACCGTGGAGCAGCTGCGCACCCAGCTCAGTCAGTTCGGGATGACCCCGGATCAGATGTTTGAGCAGATGCAGCGCACCCTTGATCGGATGAAGGGAGAGCTGCTGCAGGAGGGCTGATCCTTCGCTGCCTACGATCCGACCCCAGAGAGCAGGGCGGACATGGCCAAGGGCGAGTGGGGACTGCCGCAGTGGTTGGAGCGCGGGGTCGCCGATCTGTTCCCGGCCGGGGGGGATGCCAACGCAGCTGATCAGCAACTCGCCGCACGCCTGGCGGAGGCGGAGCGCGAGGGGAGGCCGCTGCGGATCAAGCTCGGGATCGACCCCACCGGCTCCGACATCCACCTGGGCCACTCGATCCTGTTCCGCAAGCTGCGGGCGTTTCAGGATGCCGGCCATACGGCCGTGCTGATCATCGGTGACTTCACCGCCCGGATCGGCGATCCCACCGGCAAGAGCGCCACGCGCGTGCAACTGAGCGAAGCCGAGGTGGACGCCAACGCCGCGACCTATCTCCAGCAGTTGGGGCAGGGGCAGGATCCCGCCAGGGCGCTGCTGGATTTCGAAACCCCCGGTCGCTTGGAGGTGCGCCGCAACAGCGAATGGCTGGCGGCACTGGATTTGCCCAAGGTGATCGAACTGCTGGGCATCTCCACGGTGGGGCAAATGCTGGCGAAGGAGGATTTCGCCAATCGCTACGGCTCCGGCACCCCGATCTCCCTGCACGAATTCCTTTATCCCCTGCTCCAGGGCTACGACTCGGTAGCGGTGCAAGCCGACCTCGAGCTGGGCGGGACCGACCAGAAGTTCAACGTGGCGATGGGCCGCGATCTGCAGAGGCACTTCAACCAGCGCACCCAGTTCGGGATGCTCCTGCCGATCCTGCCGGGCCTTGATGGCGTGCAGAAGATGAGCAAGAGCCTGGGCAACACCGTCGGCCTGGCGAAGGACCCCCTCTCGATGTACTCCAAGCTCGAGAAGGTGCCCGATGCGGCGGTGGAGGAGTACCTGACCCTGCTCACCGATCTCGATCTCGAGGCCCTGCCCGCCAACCCGCGTGAGCGGCAGAAGGCGATGGCCCTAGAGGTCACGCGCCAGAGGCATGGCGCCGCGGCAGCCCAGCAGGCCCAGGCCGATGCCGGCAAGCTCGTCGGTGGTGCCAGCGGCAGCGGGGCGGCCGATGCGGAGGTCCCCGAGGCGTCCCTGGCGGAGGTGAACTTCCCGGCCAAGGCCTTCTATCTCCTCAGCGCGGTGGGGATCTGCGCCAGCAGCAGTGAGGCGCGCCGCCAGATCCAGGGCGGCGGCGTCAAGCTTGATGGCGAGAAGCTCAGCGATCCCAACCAGGAATTTGTTGCCCCCGCTGAACTCGAGGGCAAGGTGCTGCAGCTGGGCAAGAAAACCTTCCGGCGTCTGGTGGCGGGTTGAGGCGCCTCAGAGCGATCTGAGCACCGCCAGGTCTTCGGCATCCAGGGGGGTGGGGATCCCGTGCTCGAGCAGATCGGCAAAGCCGCCGTCGCTGCTGAGCACCGTGATCAGATAGACGCGATCGGGGCCTGGATTCTCGAGGTCATGCAGGGCGTCCTCCGGCACCACGACAAAGTCCCCCCCACTGGCGCCGATCGAGCGATCACCGACGTGGAAGACCACCCTGCCCCGCAGGATGAAGAACAGCTCGGCGGCATGGTGATGGCTGTGGGGGGGGACCCGATCGCAGGGATCGTGCACCTCTAGGAACATGGTGCACCCCCCTGATTCCGGCCTGTTCAGCAGGGCCAGGCGGCAATGGTCGTGGCTGCCCAGGCGGTAGCCCTGCAGCTGCTCCGGATGCAGGATGCGCGGAAGCATGGGAACCCGGGCCTTGCGCCCCATGCTGAGCCCGCTGCCGGGAAGGCGCCACCAGGCTTCGTAGCCTGAGACAACCTGAGGGAGCCAGATCGAGCGTGAACAGGTCTGCCGCCGATCGGATCATCGTGGCCCTCGATGGCATGAACCCGGAGCAGGCCCTGGGCTTTGCGCAGGCAGTCCCCGAGCTGCTCTGGGTGAAGGTGGGGTTGGAGCTGTTTGTGGCCGGTGGGCCGGTGGTGGTGCAGCAGCTGCGCGATCAGGGCAAGCGGGTGTTCCTGGATCTCAAGTTCCACGACATCCCCGCGACCATGGCCGGTGCCTGCCGCAGCGCGGCCCGGTTGGGGGCAGAGCTGATCACCGTGCATGCCTGCGCCGGCAGCGAGGCCCTGCGGGCTGCCCAGGCCGCCGCCGCCGAGTCGGCTTATGCCGCGGGCTTCCAGTCGCCCACCCTGCTGGCGGTGACGGTGCTGACCAGCTGGGATCCAGCCCGCTTCGCTTCTGAGCTGGCCGTTGCTGAACCGGTGGCCTCCTACGTCCCCAGGCTGGCTGCCCTGGCGGCGGCGTCCGGAATCGGCGGCTGTGTGTGCTCGCCGCTTGAAGTGGGGGCTTTGCGGTCCGCCCACCCTGAGCCCTTCGCCCTGGTCACCCCGGGGATCCGTCCTGCGGGGGCTGCCTTGGGTGATCAGCAGCGGGTGATGACGCCCGCCCAGGCGATCGCCGCAGGGTCCAGCCAGCTGGTGATTGGCCGGCCAATTACGGCGGCGGCAGATCCGGCGGCTGCTTTCGCCGCGTGCTGCGGGGAGTTGGCCTAGGCCGCGGCGGTCCCCTGGGGCACCAGGTCCACGTAAAGGCGCTCCAGTTGATCGATGTTCTGGGTGAGGGTGTAGCGCTCCAGAGCCCGCTGGCGACCACGCCTGCCAAGCTCTT
>JAURGL010000056.1 GCA_030833825.1 Vulcanococcus sp. SFB_649D_100_25
ATGAAGAGTCCAGGCCTGAAAACCACGCCCATCCTTTCGCTGCGGGGCCGCCGCGATGAGAGGGGGCTGGTCCTGGCGGCCGTTGGTTTTGGGATCGGGGCAGGATTGCTGCTGGCCTCACCCATGGCCGAGTTCCTGGAGGGCCCCGGGGTCGGGGAGCGCCACCAGGTCGTCAATCCCTTCAGCAGCTGGAACAGCCTCAGTGACGCGGACGTGGTGGTCCTCGGCACCGACGTCGGAGGGGGCAACACGGACGTGATGTACACGATCCGCGTGCAGAACGGGGTCACCAAGCTGCTCCAGGTGCCCCGTGACACCTACATCAACTCCAGCAGCTTTGGGCCTGTCAAGGCCAATGCTCTCTATGCCTATGGCGGCCCCGAGGCCGTCAAAGCCGAGCTCTCCAAGCACCTGGGGCGCCCGGTTCGGCACCACATCCTGGTGAATCTGGCGGTGATCCGGCGCCTCGGCGATGCCCTCGGAGGCCTGGAGGTCAACGTCCCCAAACGGATGTGGTACCACGACAACACCCAAGGCCTGCACATCGATCTGCAGCCCGGCAGGCAGGTCCTCAAGGGGCGTGATCTCGAGGGCTTCCTGCGGTTCCGGCACGACGAGATGGGTGACATCGGCCGGCTCGATCGGCAGCGCCTGGTGCTCAATGCCCTCTTCAAGCAGATCACCCGACCGGAAAGCTTGATGCGCCTCCCCTCCCTGTTGGCGGTGGCGGGCAAGGACCTCAAAACCGACCTCGGCCCCATGGAGATCGGGGGGTTAATCAGCGCCATGGGCAGCACGGAACTGGATGCCGAACGCCTGGGCGGACGCCCGTTCATGCGCGATGGGATCAGCTACTGGCAGGCCGACTGGCCCGACAACGAAGCGGCCGGGGCCGCTGCCGGGGCTGCGGCAGGAAGCCAGGAACGCTTCAAGTTCCTCTTCTAGAGGCGGTTCTGATCCCGGCCCTGGGAATCAACGGGAGCCGGGCTGCTCAAGTCCAGGGCTCCGGAGCGGTAGGCGGAGGGCACCAGGACGAGGAACAACCCCCACCAGATCAGAACCCCCAGGGCCACAGGCGCGGTGATCCACCACAACCGCAGCAGCACCCAGCTGCCGGCAATCACCAGAACACCGGTGAGCAGGATCGACCAGGGCTGACACCACCAGGGCTTCAGGCTCCAGAAGGGAGGCTGCGGCTCAGACATGGGGCTTCTTGGCATGTTGAGACAGGACCACCAGAGCCAGGACCAGGGCTGCAAAGGCCAGCACCGGGGTTGAGGCGGCCACCGTCACCCCAAGGGCGGCAGTGAACCAGATCGAGGCGGCACTGGTGAGGCCATGCACCCGCGGGGCCGGCTCCCCCTGCTTCTCCCCGCTGCGGTCCACCAGGATCTCCCCGGCCCCCAGAAAACCAACACCGGTGGCGATGCCTTGAATGACCCGGCTGCGGGCATCCGCATCCGGGCCCGCCGCCAACACCAGCAGGCAGGCACTGAGGCCCACCAGCACATGCATCCGCAGGCGATTCGGCTGGGGCTGACTGAAGTGCTGGGCGCGGTTGTATCCCACCGCCAAACCGCACAAGACCGACAACCCCAGGCGCAACAGCACCGTCAGGTCGACGTTCGGGGTGGTGGGCCAGGCAATCGCCAACAAGAGCGAGCTCATCGGGGCAGTTCTCCATAAGCTCCGCTCAGAACCACGCCGCCGCGGCCTGTGGATGCCCTGCTGGTGCGCAATGCGCTCAAGATGTTTGCGGCGGTGTTCATCACGGCGGCGATCGCCGCGTGGTGCGAGCGCATCGAGTTTCTCTGGTATCCGCTGATGGCGGTGGTGATTGTTGTCGACGACAACGATGAGCACACCGTCAAAGCCGCCTCAGCCCGCGTAATGGGCACGGTGGTGGGGGGTCTGGTCACCTTCATCGTCCACACGATTCTCGCGGGCTGGATGGGTGTGCTGGTCTCCATCCTGCTGATGATCCCGGTGATGCGCCTGTTCGGCTGGCAATCGGGCCTGGGAACCGCCGCCACCTTGAGCGTGATGTTCCTGATGATTCCAAGCCACGTAGCCCTCAACTGGGACTACGTCTTCAACCGGGCTCTGGACACCGTGGTGGGCTGCCTGGTGGCCCTGGGGGTTGGCCTGCTGTTCTGGCCGCGCAACGGCTACCACGAGCTCGCCCAGATCGATCGTCAATGGCGCAGCAGCCTGGAGGGCCAGCTGCAGCGCTACCGCGACTGGATCACCGGGATCGGCCCCAGGCCGGCGCCCCTCGCCACCGCTCCCCTTACGAACCAACTGCAGCAGATGGAGCAGCTGGTGCAACAGGAGCGCCATGGCCCCAGGAAACGCAAGCTGCGCCAAAGCCGCTGGGAGCAGCGCCTGCGCCTCTGGCAGATCACCCACTTCCACTGGACCGCCTGGGAACGCCTGCTGGAATCCCTGCCCGAGCAGATCGCCGGGACGTCCCCTCTGCTGCAGCGCAGTATCGAGGGGCTTGAACAGCAACTGAGCGGAGCACCCCAGCCCACGCCCCCGCGCGACAGCGCCCCCTGGCAGCGCCTGGCCCAGGTGCAACAGCTCCCCCTGCTCTCCCTGCTCGCCCTCTCCGAAGAGTTGCGGCCATTGCACGCCAGCCTCGGCGGTCTCAACAAGCCGGTTCGATGCTGATCACCCGCAGCGAGTTACGTCTGGCGATCGCCGCCGGTCTGAGCAATGGCTTCGCCAGCCTCACCGGATTGGCCTTCGGCTACTACGCCCCTCTGGCGGTGGTGGCGGTGGCCACCGGCAGCTATGGGGGGGCCCTGGAGCTCGGCCGCCAACGCATGCTCGGAACGGTGCTCGGCTCGATCCTCCTGCTGGTGGGCTACTGGGGCCTCAAGGACATTCCGATGCCCCTGGCGATCGCGATCACCCTGGCCGTGCTGCGCCTGTTGGGGGGCTGGCTGAAGCTGCTGGTGGGCTACAAGGTGGGCGGCCTCATCGTGGTGATGGGCTGGCTGGTGCACGAGAGCAACCTCGTGACCTGGATCCCCCTGCGCTTTTTCTGGAGCGCCTTCGGCGTGCTGCTGGCGTTGCTCTGTCTTCGCCTGTTCTGGCCCGCGCGAACTCTCGATGGGATCTATGGGCGTTACGGAGCTCTATTCGGGGAGCTGCAGAGGACCTATCGCCTCCTCGCCCAGAGACTTGATGACCGTGATGGCAACACCCCAGCCGAGGATGTGAGCGTGGATGACTACCGGCGTCTGCGCAATCAGCTGGTGGGCATCCGCCAATTGCTGCCGCAACTGCGCCAGGAACTCGGCGGGAATGCGGATCTTCATCCCAGTTTCCAGCTGATCCGGCGCCTGGATGACACCTGCTCACGCCTGATCGTGATGGTGGGAGGCATGGCCCGCCAAGCCCCCAGCTCGGGCAGTTCCGATCTGTTGCGCAGCGTGCACCGCGCCGAAGCCGATCTACTGATCACCCTCGCGGCTCGGCTGGAGCTCTGGCAGGAACGCTTCGCCCGCAATCGACGCAGCCTGCCGCGGGTGCCGATGACACCGATGGAACTGCCCAGCAGCTGGCAAATGCTCACCCGCGAGCTCAACGATCCAGCCCTGAACACCGCCCCGCTTCCGAGACTGCAGCGCATCGCCAGGCGTCTGCTGCTGTGCCGGCAGGCCGAGCAAGCCATCGGTGATGCCGAGCGCCACTGGCAGGCTCTGATGCCCCGCTAGCTCTCAGGCCGGGAGCTCCACCAGCGCTCGACGCGATAGCCCCACACCACCAGCAACACCACCAGCCAGAACCACAGCTCCGGGGCATTGGCGTTGAACAGGATCAGCAGGAGCACCACCTCGGCCACCAGCCAGGGCAGCTCTTTGCGCAGCAGGGGGTTGCGGGGAAGCCGGTGTTTCATTCGATCGTGTTGGGCTGCCGCAGGAAGGGGCGGTTCCAGAGGGAATCAATGCGCAGGCTGCGGTAGCCACCCGTAAGGGAGCGCAGACCGGGCAGCACATAACTGAGCGGAGAGCGCCACTCCACATAGGCGTGGGTGCTCACGGTGAGGCCATCACGCACCGGGAAGACCCCGCTGCCCCCGGAGAGGGTCCAGCGGTAGCCATCGTTGCTGCCCTTGTCTCGGGCCAGTTCGATTTCAGCGCGCATCACCGGTCCGTTCTTGGTGAGCTCCTTCGCCAGCTGGGGGTTGCCGGTGGTGGTCGACACGTCGTCTTCCGTGGCGGGCAGGGTGAGCACGGAGGTGACTCGACCGACAATGCCCCCGAAGCGGCCCCGTTGCTTCCATTGAGGCACCACCTCCACCGGCAGACCGAGGGGTAGGCGACGGGCGTCGGCAGGCGAGAAGTAGGCCACGGCGCGCAGCTCGGGATCCTTGGCGCTCGGTTTCTCAGGGCGCCCGATGGTGCCCAACCGCTGTCCGGTGGAGACGGTCTGGCCCGGGATCACCTGCAGGTCCAGCAGGGTCCCATCGCGCTCAGCGATCACCGAGCCGTCGTAGGCAATCTTGGCCTCGGTCACCCGGATCTGCCGCTTGAGATCGTCAATCTGATAACGGCGATTGAGAGCCTCGGTCTCAATGTTGAGCTTCACCTGTTCATAGCTGGTGAGCACCTTCTTGCGATCGATCTTCACCCCATCGAGATTGACGCTGGTGTTGGTGAGCCCTTGCTCTGCCGACACCACTTCCGTGGAGAGCGGAGCCACCACCTCCCGCCGGCTCAACCACTCCAGATTGCGCACCTTGCTGCTGTACGTGGATTGCAGCTGCCGGTAGCGACGGCTGTCGTCGTCAAGCTTGGCCAGGGCCACATCCACCGCCCTTTTTTCCGTCTCCAGACGGGCCAGATCACGGCGGTCGAGGTCGCTGTTGATGCGCTGCAGCTGGGCAAGATTCCCCTTCTGCTGAGCCAGCTGCTTTTCGAGCACCGGCAGATACAGGGTCATCAACACCTCGCCCTTACGCACGGACTGACCCACCTTCACAGGCACCTTGAGCACCTGTCCGCCCGCCCGGGCATTGAGCACCCCCGCATTGTTGGGATAGAGGAACACCCCCTGGCCGCTCACCTCCGTGGGCACCGGCCAGAACAGGGCCCAGAGCACCAGCACACCCCCCACGCCCGCCAAGCAGACGCCCACCTGGCCGTGGTCACTGAGACCATCCCAACGCTGCTGGAGCCGCTGACGCTGCACGCGCCAACGGGATTGGAGGCCTGAGGTCATGGCCGTCAGCATGCATCCCCGCAGCAGATCTGGCCAGATCCGGCAAACTGCATCGAAACCCGTCCCGCGGAGAGGGCGTGCCCGCTGCAGGCCGACTTTGGCAACTGGCGCTTGGCCTGGGGGTGGTGTGTACAACCACGGCCAGCCCTTTGGCGTGGGCAGATCCTGGCGTGCAGGTGCTGGAGCGCAGCTGGCAGCAACTGGATCAGCAACTCAAGGCCCTCGATGCCCTGATCCCAGCAGATCCCCAGGGGGTTCCCGATCCCAACAGCCCTGCTCCACCCCTGCCCAAGGCGCTGCTCACCCCCAACGCGGCGCCCCAGGGCCAGCTGCAGCCCACCCAGGCCGCAGCCCCGGCACCGCTGAGTCTGCCCAGTGCAGTGCAGCTCAAGGGAGAGTCGGTGCAGGGCATCAGCCTGATAGAGGCCCTGGCGATCGGTTTCGCCAACAACCCCGAGCTGCAGGCCCAGCGGGAGCGGGTTGCCGCTGCCCTCGATCAGGTGCAGGCCCGGTTGGGGACCTACTGGCCGCGGATCAGCGCCGTGGCTTCAGGGAGTACCGGACAGATCAGCTCCTACAACGTCGCCCCGGTGGGGAACGGGAACCTGGGACTGGGCCCCCTGTTCAGCCCAGGGGGAGCGTTCTATGTGCCCAGCGGCGGAGAGGCGTACCTCAATCAGTCCTCCAATGCCGGAGCCGTTGGCCTGCAACTCGACTACGCCCTGGTCGACTTCGCCCGAACCCCGGCGGTCCAGGCGGCCCGGGCGGCCCTCACCAGCGAACGGCAGCGCTACGGGAACCAGCTGCGCCAATTGCAACTGCAGATCAGTGAGGCCTACTACCAACTGCAGCAGGCGGACCAGAACGTGCGCATCCAGGACGCGGCGGTGCGCAATGACCTGCTGATCCTGCAGGACGCCCTTGACCTGAAGATGGCCGGGCTGGTGCCCCGCCTGGATGTGCTTCGCCGCAGGGCGATCGAAGCGAGCGATCAGGAGGCCCTGATTCAGGCCATGGCCGACCGGGCGATCGCCCGGCGCCGCCTGGCGGTGGTGCTCAACCTGCCCCCAGAGGTGAATCCCAGCGCCAGCGATCCGATCGCGGTGATGCCCAACTGGCCCCTGAACCTGGAGCAGAGCCTGCTGGCGGCCTACCGGGGGAACCCGGAGCTGGAATCGATCCTTGCGGTCCAGACGGCCCTCGCCCGCCAGAAAGATCTCACCGCCGCCCAGCTGCTGCCGCGGCTGGCCCTGTTTGCCGGGGGCGGAAGCTACGGGCAGAACGTCAACCAGTTCAACGTGATCCCCAGCAACGGGGGGTGTTGCGGATCCACGGTGATCCCCACCCTCAACACCAGCGGATACGACTGGGCCATGGGTCTGAGTCTGCGCTGGTTGCTGTTTGATGCCGGGACCACCAGCGGTGAAACCCGGTCTCTGCAGAGGCGCGTGAACGCCGCCGGGCAGGAGTACGCCGCCACCCGCAATGCCATCCGGCTGCGCCTCGAGAGCGCCTTCTTCAACCACGAGGCCAGCCTGGCCAAGCTCGCCTCCGCCCGGCGTGGGGTCGCCGCGGCCCTGGAGGCATTCCGGGATGTACGCCTCCGCTACCAAACGGGCCTCGCCAGTGAGATCGACCTCTCGATCACCCAGGAGCGCTTGATCAGCTCCCTGGTGCAACGCCTCAACGCCACCGTTGGGGTGAACATCAGCTACGCCCAGCTGCTGCGGGAGCTGCTGCCGGTGCCCCGGGATCCGGCCACCCCGATCAGCCCTGAGCTGACCTGGCGAGATCCCACACCTGCAAACGCCGCAACACCCCCTCTGCGGCCGTCTCCCCGCTGAGACGCTGGGCCAGTAAAGGAGCCAACAGCGGGACCTGCGCGAAGGCCCCACTGAAACCGCTGAAGCACCAGAGGCCGGGCGCCCCCGACACGGGGCCCACCAGCGGCAGACCATCGCTGCAGAAGGCCACCGGCACCTGGAGGAACGTTGCCGAGCAGTCCGCCAGGCCATCGGGCAATGCGGAGCGGCGCAGCTCCTGCCGCAGCAGGGATTCACTGCGGTTGAGCTCCGGTGGGGGCCCCTCCCCCAGGCCAGGGGCGATCCAGCTGATCTGCCCCAACAGGGCTCCATCCCCCCAAGGCACCAACCCCGCATCGACCACCCAACGGGGCTCCGTGAAACCAGGGGCCTGCCGCTCGAGGAGAGGGCGCTGGAACTGGGACGGCAGCACAAGCCGCTGAGGGCCGGCTTGCTCAGGCCAGCGCGGAAGGGCGAGGACCCCCGCCCAACTGCTGCGCAATTCATCCGGCAGCGAGGGCCAGAGGCGGCGGCAGCCAGAACCCGCCGCCAACACCACCTGCTCAGCGCGGCGTTCTCCACCATCCCTGAACCGCAAGCTCCAGTGCTGATCGACAGGTTCCAGGGCCTGCACCTGCCCCTCCAGCCGTTCGACCCCCTGGCGCTCCAGCAGGGCAGGCAGCTGCCTCTGCAACACCACCGAATCCACCTGGGAGATGGGCAGGGGCAGCCAGCGCCTGAGACGACTGAGCCTCCAACCAAGGTCCCCATGGCGCCTCTGCAGCCGCTTCCAGAGGGATCCGGCCCGGGCCGCTTCTCGGGCAAGGGGCGTGGGGCCAAGCGGCCAGCCGGGAATGACCCCATAGCTCCACTGGCTCGCGCAGCGATCCGGATCGCCGCTATCAATCAGGGTGACGGGCTGATCGAGCTCCCGCAGGGCCAGCGCCAGAAGGCTGCCGGCAAGACCTGCCCCGACGATCAGCACACCCTTCACAGGAGCAGCGCTCAGATCCGCAGGGTGAAGGAGGTGATCACCTGGTGGAACAGGCCATTGACCTTGGGCCAGCGGGCCTCATTGGTGCTAGCGGCAAAGGTGTAGAGCCGGCCGCGATCCACCACCACCGTGGCCAGTTCATGGCGGTCGCGATCGGGGAGATGCACGGCGTATTCCAGGTCGTAGAAGGTGCGCCCACCGTCTTCCCGCTCAGCGGCTTCCACCAGCTCCGCCTCACGGCCACTGCCGTCCGGGGCGATCACCACACGACGCAGCTTCTCGCCCACGGCCACCGCGCTACCCAGGTTCTCGAGGCTGTTGGTCTCGTTGATGTCAGAGACCACCAGGCTGAGGGTTTCATCGGCATTGATCAGGTCGTGGAACACCACCTGGGGGCCATCGGTCACTTGCACCCGGGTCCAACCGGTGGGATAGAGGAAGGCGTAGCGCCCATCAGGGCTTTGGAAGGAATTGAGACCGGCCGCCGCCGCACTGCAACTCACCAGTGCCAGGGCAAGCCCCACAGCCAGCAGGGAACGCAGGCCACGGGAGATCCAGCGGGTGAGCACGGCCATCGGTGAGCGAGTGGGCGCAGCCATTCTCCCGTGCAACTGTCCACTCTGCGCTGAACCGGCGGTCCACCTAGATTCCCGCCAGTTGCCAGGACGGTTCTGAGCGGTTTCACCCGGCCCCTGGCACGGCTGATCGATCAGTTCGAACGGCTCCCGGGCATTGGGCCGCGGACGGCCCAGAGACTTGCCCTGCATCTGCTGAACCAACCGAGTGAGCAGATCCAGGCCTTTGCTGACGCCCTACTCGCCGCCAAGAGCCAGGTGGGTCAATGCCAGCGCTGCTTCCACCTCTCCGCTGATCCCCTCTGCGAGATCTGCCGCAATGAAGAGCGCAACAACGGGGTGCTCTGCGTGGTCGCCGATTCACGCGACCTCCTGGCCCTGGAGCGCACCCGCGAATTCAAGGGGAGCTACCACGTGCTGGGGGGCTTGATCTCGCCGATGGATGGGGTGGGTCCTGACCTCCTGAAGATCCAACCCCTGGTGGAGCGGGTCGACCGCGACGGCATCACTGAAGTGATCCTGGCCCTCACCCCGTCGGTGGAAGGCGACACCACCAGCCTCTATCTGGCGCGTCTACTCAAACCCTTCACCCAGGTGAGCCGCATCGCCTACGGCCTGCCCGTGGGGAGCGAATTGGAATACGCCGATGAGGTGACCCTCGCCCGCGCGCTGGAAGGGCGGCGCCGGATGGAGTGAGTGCCATGAGTCGCTACAACTCCACCCCACCGAAAGAACGGCTGCCGGACTGGATCCGCTCACCGATCGGCAATGCCACTGATCTGGAGAGCGTGCAGGCCGTGGTGAAGCAGCAGAGGCTGCACACCATCTGCGAGGAGGGGCGCTGCCCCAACCGCGGCGAGTGCTACGCCTCGGGCACCGCCACGTTTCTGCTGGGGGGATCGATCTGCACCCGCAGCTGCGCCTTCTGCCAAGTGGATAAGGGGTTGGCACCGGAGCCCCTGGATGCCCATGAAGCCGAGCGGGTGGCCGAGGCCGTCGAGACCCTGGGCTTGCGCTATGTGGTGCTGACCTCCGTGGCGCGCGATGACCAGGGGGACCACGGTGCCAGCCTGTTCACCGCCGCCATGGCGGCGATCCGGGCCCGCAACCCGCTGGTGGCCATCGAAGTGCTGACCCCCGACTTCTGGGGGGGCTACCGCGAGGAAGCCGAGGCGATCGCCGCCCAACGGCAACGCCTCAGCGCCGTGCTCGATGCAGGGCCGGTGTGCTTCAACCACAACCTGGAAACCGTGGAGCGGTTGCAAGGGGAGGTG